>NZ_CP171636.1:0-177940 GCF_043632865.1 Lentzea sp. JNUCC 0626 | reverse complement strand
CAGTTCTGCTCCTTCCACTTGTTGTTCAGCCGACGACCGGCCTTGGTGTCGTTCCAGGTGAGGACCTCGCGCGTGCCGACGTAGCCGGCGCGCTTCGGCCCGAGTTCCTGCTTGATCAGCGCGGACAGCTCGGTGGCGCGGCGGTCCCACACGCCGCGGCGGGTGATGGCGTCCTTGTGCTCGGCGACCAGCCGCTGCTGCTCGGGTGTGAGCTGGATGTGCTGGCCGTCGGGCTTCGGGTAGAGCAGGGCGAGCAACTTCTCCTCGCGCTCCCCGGCCGTGGGCTGCACGCGGGGCGGCACCTCGGCCAGGACGTGCTGTTTCCAGAACGGCCGGGTGGCGTTGACGATCGCGGCGATGTCGGTCTCGTCGCGCTCGATGACGAAGTCGAAGTACTTGTTCCCGCCGACCAGCGCGGCCAGGTGCCAGCGGCGGGCGCCGGTCACGGCCATGCAGGCCACGCACTGCACCACGTAGTGCAGCGGCGGCTCGTCGATCCAGTCGTCGAGGTAGGACTTGTCCGCGGTCTTGCACTCGAGCCCTTCGCCGTTGGCCAGGACCCGGTCTGGGTTCGCCAGCAGCCACGGCCATTCGTGGGAGCGCCAGGTGCCGGTGGTGCGTGCCTCGATGCCGTGCACGTCGGACCACTTCTGGGCGACGGACTCCTCGTTGCGGTTGCCCCACTCCATCTCCTCGGTGAGCTCCAGCTCGCCGACGAGACCGCGTTTGTCCAGGTAGACCCGCAGCGGCGTGGTCCACGGTGAGATGCCGAGCACGCCGGCGACGTCGGAGGCACCGATGCCGGTGCGCCGGGTCGCTAGCCACAGGTCGCGGTCGGCTCCGGCGGCAAGGATCTGCTCGCCCGCCGGCTTCCACGCCTGCTCGAACACGTCGAGGTCAGGAGGCGGTGCGGGAGGTGGTGGCGAGGTGGTGGTCATGCGTGCTCGCTCTCGCTCGGTGATCGCCCCCGGTCGGGGGCGCCACCGGCCGCCCGGCCAGGGCGCAGCGCCTGCCAAGGGCCGCGCTCGCCCGACCGGCGTGATCCGGCTGGAGGGCAACTGCAGGAGCGCGGTGCTGCCGGATCACCCGGTCGGCGCGCGCAGGCGGCCCTTGGCAGGTGCCGCCGGTCGGGCAGCGTGGTGCCGCCTCGACCGGGAGCGCCGAGCGCGAACGGGAGCCGTTAACCTGAGCGCGCGTTTCCGGCGGAAAGGGCATCCCATCGGGGCCCGTGGTGAGTCGGAACGTTTCCGCCGCGGGTATTTGGCGACCCGTCCCCTCCACCAGGGATTGGGCGACTTCGGTCGGGCCCGCGATGGACACGGCCCACCCGGTCTTGCCGGGTGGGCCGTGCCGTCTCAGCGAACGATCGTCACGACCGCAGTTCGACGCCCCAGACGGTGGCGCGGAGGACACCCACCTGTACCAGCGGCTCCATCGCGCGACGCACGTCCTCGGCGAACGCGTCCATCGCCTCCCGCAGGTAGGTCATCCAGGCGTCCAGCGAGACCAGGACCCGGACCAGGTACCACCAGTCGAAGGGCCGCATCTCGACGGTGCCGACGTCGGGGTTCTCCGCGCCCTGGACGGTGAACTCCGCGCGGTTGGAGCCGATCTGGTCGACGAGCAGTCGCTTGGCGATGACCGTCCAGGTCGTGCAGTGGGTGCAGTCCTGTTTGTCCGGGCGGAGCAGCGGGACGTCGACGTAGTCGTGGCCGCGCAGCTCGGCGGGCAGCACCTCCGGCAGGGTCAGCAGGCGCTCGGCCAGGAGCTTGGGCTTGGTGCGGACGAGATCGCCCATGCCGCCCATGACCATCAGCGTCGAGTGACGAACGCCGGCCACCGGGTGGTCCTGGAACGTGCAGCCGTTGCTGTCGAACACGATCAGCGAGTGCGGTCGAGCCTTCCGGACCCGGAGCTGCCGGGTGGCATCGGACGGGAACGGATCGAGAATCGGGCGCATCGGCGAGGCCGCCTTCCTGCCTTGGTGGTGAGCTGACGGGCCCTGGCCTCAGCACGGCGGGGAGGGGCCCGCAGGGCGGGCAAGGACGGTGGGCTGGTCCATCCCGGTGTGATCGCGCGCAGCGCGACCCCGAAGGGGCCCTGTCTCACTGGGATGGATCGGTCCGCGTCCTTGCCCGGAACCCCTCGCCGGTGTGCTGACCTCGTGCGTCAGATCGCTCCACGGCAGGGCGCGGACCCCGCAGATCAGTCGCCCGCGGCCGCCGAGGCGCGCTGCACCAGGTCGGTCAGCCGGTCGACGAACGTGCCCGGTACCTGGTCGGACTCGACACGCAGTTGCCGCCACGCCTGGTCGTAGAGCGGGTCGATCACGTTCTCGGCGTCACCCCGGCGGTAGAGGTTCACGCGGGTGCCCGGCCCGTAGGACGCGGCGATCTGCGTCAAGGCCCGGCTGATGTCGTCGACGTCCGCGGCGAAATACTCCGACTCTGCGGTGAGCCTCAGGACCACCTGGTAGCGGCCGTCGGGACGACGGGTCAGGTCGACCCGGTCGCAGCACTCGTCGGGCAGGCCGGTCAACGCCAGTCGGTGCTGGGCGCTGGCGAACAGCGCGTCGCGCCAGCGGTCGTAGAGCATCGCGGGGTGGGTGTCGGTGAGGCGCTCCTCGGAGAGGGTGCCGGGCAGGGCCATCCACCGCAGCCGGTGCGGTTTGTCGGTGATGCCGCCGAAGCCGAGCAGGTCGGCGGCCGAGAGCGCGCCGCGGATGAGCACCTGGTGGTCGGTGTGCCGGTCGGTGCTGCGCACGACCGCGTGCAGCCGGCCATCGGGGTCGCGGTAGCCCCACTTCGACGCGGTGCTGATCTCGACGAAGCCGGGGCCGGGTGACCAGCGCGGTTCGGCGGCGCTGTACTCCAGCGGAATCACCAGCACCGCGGTGGCCTCGTACCACCGGGATCCGGACTGGTACGGCTGGAGGCAATGCAGCAGCTGACGGCGAACGGCACGGAACATGGTCAGGCCTTCCTCGGGTGGCCAAGGACGCGCCACTCGACGCGGAAGCCTTGGCAGGGAACGAAAGAGCCCGGCCCGGCGCTGGAGTCAGTCAGCGCCGGACCGGGCGTCGCGGGGATGGGATGCGGGCTGCAGGTCGGTCAGGCGATACGCAGCCGCGCTCCGCCGACGGCGTACTTGCACGTGACCCGGACGGTGTGGTGGAGGCCGCGGCAGGTGATCTCGCCCAGCACGCGGTCGGCCAGGGTCAGCTGCTTGCGCGAGTCGGCCTCGTTGTCGTCGATCGTGGAGCCGTACAGGGCCTCGCGGTGGTCCTGGTCGTCAACGAGGTCACCGAGGTGGGGGAAGAGCTTGGGCCACAGGCGAAAGAGCACGCTGACCGCTTCCGACTTCAGCGGCGTGATCTTGCTGATCTCCAGCAACATGCAGCAGACCTCGACGCCGGTGCCCGGTCGGGTGTCCTCGCCGCGGGCGACCCGGTCGAGCAGTTCACGGCAGTGCGCGCGGTAGATGAACTCTGTGCTCAACCGCGGGTTGTTGGTCTCGTTGACGTTCAGCAGCCTGAAGCTGTGGAACAGGTCGTCCGCAGCGGCAGGGTGCCGGCGCATCGCCGCGTAGATCTCGTCTTCGGCCCAGGCGATCTGGTCGAACGTGGGGTCGAGCTCGTCGGTCAGGCTCGACACCAGCTTCGCCAGCACGTCGTCGTCGTGCGCGGTCTCGGCGGTGAGTGTCATGAGGTTTCTCCTGGTCGCGGTGGTCGTGGACACCGCGGCTGGAGCACGACGGATCGGGCGGGTCCAGGCTCGGCGCAGCCGACCGCGCAGCGGCTCGGCCTGGACCCGATCTGGCACGTCGTGCTCGGCTGCGCGGTGTGCGGCCGCCGCGGCAAGCCCGCTCCGGACCCGGTCCGGCCGGGATGTGGATCAGCGCGGGGCGCGGCGTCGTTGCGCGCGGCGCTGCCGGCGCGCCCTTCGGCGTTCTCGACGTGTCGTTCCGTTGAGCGCGTCGTTCCAGTGCCTGCGGCCTGGGCCAGGAGGAATTGGTCGCGGGGACCTCAGTTGGTCCTGCTTGTGTCGGGCAGCCTCGTCGGCGGGCAACCGGGTCGCATAGACGCTGGCGCGGACGCCGCGGACGAGTGTTGGCTCCCATGCGGCGCCGTGGTCCCACCACAGCCAGCGCCGGCCGGTGAAGAACCACACGTCACGCGAGTTGAAGGTCAACCCGAACATCGCGCAGTACCGCCACAAGTCCCTGTAGACGGCGTCGTGCAGGTCGGTTCCCGGCGGGTACCGGTCCTCGTAGGCGACCCGGACAACGTGCACTTCTTCAGGCAGGGGGTCCATGTGTTCCTCCTGGTCGAGGGGTGTGGCTGATGTGGACGGGAGGCCCGGCCGGGCGCCAGAGGGTGGTAACGCCCGGCCGGGCCTCGAGCGGACCGCGCCGGGGGAAGCGCGCGAGCCCCGCCCATTCAGGTGGTCAGGAGCGGCCGGGAAGGGCCAGGAGCCCGACGTGCTGCGGGCAGTAGTTGTGGATCGCGGCCACGATGATCACGCTGGCCTCGTCCGGGTAGAAGCTGTTGACCAGGGATTTCGCCGCTGCCGGAACGCTCTTGCTCTTCTCCAGCGAGGCGCAGGTGTCTCGGCCGGCACGCGTGTAGTCGACGGACGCTGCGGGCGTCTTCAGCTCGACATCGGCGTGGCGCAGCTCGGTGAGGTACAGGACGTCGGCGACGGTCAGATCCGGGATGGGTTCCTGCCGGGGAGACAGCAGGGAACAGCCGGACAGGGCGACGCCGACGAACGCGGCGACGGCCGCGACGGTGAGGGCTCGGGAACGAAGGGCCACCTGGTGCCTCCTGGGTGCTGGTGGTGCGTGGACGGGCGCACGCCCAGCGGGACCGACCAGGACGGTCAGGGTTCGGCGCAGCCGACCGCGCAGCGGCTCCGGCCTTGACCGTCCTGGGTGGGTCTGCTGCCGTCCGGCGTCCACGCGGCCAGCACCCAGCCGGAACCAGTGGTGGTCAGACGACATCGGGTAGTTCAGTCGTCCGTTCGAGCGGAGGTGGAGGCGGGCGCGTTCTCGTCCTGTGCGGCAGGTCGCGGTTCCCACACTGCGGCGGGGTCGCGCAGAATCTCGAAGGCGCGCTTGTAGGTAATGCGGCTGTCGTTGCGCCCAACCCACGGGGCGGGGGCGTTGCCGTAGATGACGCCGCTCTCTTGCAGGGTGAGGAACTGGTGCCGTTCATAGGTCGTGTCTGGCCACCAGCGTTGCGGGATGCCGCTGGGCGTTTGGCGGGTCTCGGTGTAGCGGATGGTCAGTCCGTACGGGTTGGGGACGCGCGCCCAGGTTCCGTTGTGCAGTGCGGCTTTCATCTCATCCAGCAGGGCCTGCTGGGTTCTGGTCAGCGGCATGACGAACTCCTTCACAGGGAACGCCCGCGCGACTGGTCCGCGCGGGCGAAGTGGGCTGTGGGGCAAAGAGCGCTCAGCTGACGGCGTGAGCGCGGACCAGCGACGCAACTGCGGTCGCGGCCGCCAGAGAGAAGCAAGACGGGTACATCTCCCGCTGCTCCGCGATGCCGGGGCAGGTGTCCGGCTCCGGGCACAAGGCGAGCGCGTTGACCTGGACGTCGTGCCCGGCGTAGGTCTTGATGCAGCCGCAGTACAGCTGCGCGAGGGTGATCGGCTCGCTGCGAAGGACGACTCCGTCGAAGGTGAACATGCCGGGCTCCCGCTGGTCGGTGTGGTGCGTGGACGGGCATCGCCCAGCGGGCCGGCGTGGGGTTGGCAGGGGTGGCCGCGTGCGGCCATCGCGTAGCGACGCGGCAGCGCCCTTGCTGGCCCCACGCCGGCCCGCTGGCCTGTGGGAGTCCACGAGGCGCATCCGACTGCGGGTGACCTGCGCCGCGTCACGCTGCGGCAGGGACGTCTGGTCAGGCTGCGGGCGAGAGACCGCGGTTCTCGTGCCGGCGGCGCAGCTCGGTCAGCGGCAGCGGGCGCACCACGCGGTCGCGCTGTTCCTTGAGGATCGCGACGTCGCCGAACTCGGCGCGGAACTCCTGTTCACGGCGTTCGTAGTCGGCGAACCGGTCGGGATGGCGCTCGAGCAGGCGAAGCCAGTGGGCTTGGCCGCCCCGTACGCACATTCCGCCGCAGTTCGCGTGCGCGAAGCCCTCCTCGTAGGCAGCAGGCGGGGTCAGGCCGAGTGCGCGGGCCTCGGCGAGCATCGCTTCTTTGGTCAGTTCCGGTTCGTCGGTCAGCGGGAACTGCACGGTCCACGGTGCCCAGCCAGCGCGGATGCCGGGGATGCGGCGGGCTTCGCCGGCGTCGATGCCGACGTACAAAGTGGTCGCGTGCGAGTCGGCGTTGGCTTCCAGCCAGCGGCGGGCCGGCTGCTGCTTGAGGATCTTCGAGCAGGGGGCGAGCCGGGAATTGCCCAGGAACCGGGAGTGCCAGTAGACCTCGAACGGAGTCCGGCCGTCCGCGACGCGCACCAGCGGTGCGCCGAGTTGGGCGGCGGACTCGGTGAGGAACGTGTAGAGGCTGGTCTCCTCGATTAGCGTGTCGCTGAACAGCAAGATCATGTTGGCGGTGCCGTGGCGGGCGGCGACGCGCTGGGCGGTGGCCCAGCTGCCGATGCCGCCGGAGTACTGGATCACGTGCACGATGCCGTCCTTCCGTGGTGGGTGTGGTGGTGAGCGATGTCCGAGTGCGTGCCAGGCGGCTCGGCACTGGCACGCACCCGGCGTTGAGGGGTCGGTCAGCCGAAGAGGTCCCCGAGGACGCGGCTGAGCGCCTTGCCCTCGATTCGGGGCCTGGACACGAGGCGCCCGGCGCGCAGCTCGGTGATCAAGAACTGGCCGAAGTTCTCGCGGCCTGCCGGGTTGAGGACCAGGTGCAGGTCCGCCAGTTCGACGCCGGTCGCGTTGTCGGCCTGGCCGTGCAGCAGCGCGGCGAACTGGTCATCGTCTCCCCACGGGCTCAGGGGGCGGCTGTATCCGGTGAGACAGTCGGTGCAGCCGCAGTCCGGCGGGTCGATTCGCTTCGGCTCGGTCATGGGTGACTCCCTGGTCAGCGCGGTGTGCGTGGACCGGGAGGGCGCAGCAGACGCGGCCGAGGCAGTCCCAGGCTCGGCGCAGCCGACCGCGCAGCGGCGCGGCCTGGACGGCCTCGGCCGCGTCTGCTGGCATCACCGGTCCACGCGGCCGCGGCAGGCCAGGTGGTGGAGCTGGTCGGGAGCGGCGGCCCGCCACGACGGGGGCGGGCCGCCGGCCGATCAGAACGGCGGCTCGTCGGAGAAGCCCGTGTTGTGGTCGTGGTGCTCGGCGTTCCCGCGGCGGTGCGTGTCCAGCGACAGTTCGGCGATGAGCAGGAACTTGGCCGCGAGGAAGCGGGCGGCCCAGTGCACGCGGTCGGTGCGGCCGTGCTCGACGGCGTCCGCGAGTTCGCCCAGGCTGCGGTACACCGACAAGAGGAATCCGGGGTCGCTGAGCGACAGGCCGTCCCTGGTCAGAGACTGGTAGATCGACTCGACCTCGTTCATGACGTCCGGGGACGCGAGCTCGTAGTGCTCGGCGCCGAGGATCTGCTTGAGGGCTTCCCGGACGGCGGCGACGTCGGCGGGATCTGCGCTGCGGCTCATTCGAGCTCCTGGTGGTCGCTGGTGTGCGTGGACGGGCGCACGCCCAGCGGGGCCGCGGTGCGGGGGCAAGGTCCGGCGGAGCCGGCCGCGAAGCGGTATGCCTTGCCCCCGCGCGGCGGGTCTGCTGCGCTCCGGCGGTCCACGTGGGCCAGGCGGCCGGCAGCTCGTCTGACGACGAAGCCAGGGGCGCAGGACGTCCCGTGCCTCAGGTTTGCGCCGTCCGGGTGGTCGGTCCGGACGGCGTGTCCCTTCCGGCTTCAGGCGGGCGTGATCACCATCGCGTCGCGGGCCAGTGCGTCGGCGAGGCGGCGAAGCGTGGTGAAGCCGTCCTCCCGCTCGATGCCGATGCGCTTGTCACCCCAGAGCGAGGTGGTGCCGTGCCAGTTCGAGGGCGCGTTGCTGACGATCGCCGTCCAGTCCCGCGAGGGGGTGAACACCTCGGCTACGGCGTGGGACTGGTCCTCGTAGCTGTCGCGGTAGATCGTGACGCGGAACGTGGCGTCGTCGCCGCGGCGGTAGTACCGGACCAGGCTGTAGCAGCCCTGCCGTCGCGTGCCGGTGGTCTCGTGGAAGTGGATGACCTCGGCGGTCTTCCCAGCCTTCTTCGCCGAAGTTTCGCGCATGGTTCCTCCTGGTCGGCGCGGTGTGCGTGGACCGGGACGGGTCGGCAGGGCGTCAGGCGGAAGCGTCAGGGCTCGGCGTAGCCGACCGCGTAGCGGCGCGGCCTTGACGCTTCCGCCGGGCCTGCTGCGATCCGGTGTCCACGACCACCGCCGACGAGGAGGAACCCCGGCAACCCCTGGGTTGCCGGGGTTCAGGTGAGGAATCAGTCGAAGTCGTCGTTGTGGCCGCCGACGTAGACGTCGGACCAGCTCTCGCCGGTCTCCTCGACTCCTTCGGGGCCGATGGGCAGCAGAGCCGCCTCGTGGCAGGACAGGCACCGGCCGCGGTTCCACCTGCCCTTGGTGATGCGCTCCCAGCAGTCGGGGCACAGCGGGATCTCCTCGCCGTTGCGCAGGACGAACCAGCAGTCCTGGGCGAGTTCGTAGGCGTCGGCGGGCTTGGTGGCCATGCAGTTCCTCCAGGTCGGGTAAGCGGTGTGGGGTGTGCCCGGTGCCGGCGCGGGCGGTGAACACGTTGGAACCCCGGCAGCCCGAGGTGGTGGGTTGCCGGGGTTCGCAGGTGGAGGACCGCTACTTCGTGCCGGTCAGGATGGCCAGGACCGCCTCGACCTCGTCGTGGGCCGGACGGCTGTGCGGCAGGTGCTCGCGCAGCTCGGCCGCGCGCTTGGTCAGGTGCGTGACCAGGTCGGTCACCATCTGCTGATTCGGCTGCGGCAGGTCGGTGTCGTCGGAGAAGACAGCGACGGCCTTGGTCCGGGTGGTGACGCTGGCGATCTGCGTGACCGTGCCGTAGACCGTGCCGTTGATGTGGTTGCCCATCGAAGCTCCCTGACGTTCGGGGGTTGGATGGACGCGCGTTGAGCAGATTCCGGTCGGGCCGTCACAGGCTCGGCGCAGCCGACCGCGAAGCGGCACGGCCTTGGACGGCCCTGCCGGGGGCTGCTGGTGTGTTCGATCCAAGCACGGCCGTCGGGGCGCCGGGCCAGTTCGAACGCGGTCGGCGGGGTTGTCGCCGCTGTTCAGAGATGTCCAAGCGGAAGCGTCGCCAGGAGTTCGGCCGAGGCCCGCAGGTGCGCCTTGACCGCGTACCGGCGCGGGCCAGGGTTGGGGTCGTGGTGACGGAACTCGCCGCAGGAGCACCAGGCGGAGTAGAGCAGCGCCTGGCGGATCTGGGGGCGGCCAAGAGGATCCACGTATTCGGTGCCACCGACGTCGACGGAGCCCCGCGAGTAGCCGATCGTGTGTCGGGTGGGGACCTCCAGCAGGATGCTGGTGCCCTCGACCTGCCGCAGCATCAGGCGATCGGCCCTGTCGTGGCGCCGTAGAAGAACGTGGTCGCCGTCGATCTCGAGCAGCGTCGCGTCGATCGGGTCGCCGGCGGCATCGAACAGTTCGACGCGGTGATCGAGGTGGCGAGCGGCGATTTCAGCGGTAAGCGGAGCGATCACGGTGGTGGTGACGCGCGCGTCCGCAGGGATGTCGAGGTCGGCGGGCCGTGCGAGTTCGGCTGTGGCGTGGGTGCCGTCGGTGCGCAGGTACCGGACGGTGACCGCGGTGTCGGTCGCGGCCAGGACCCGGGCGACGATCCAGAACAGGATGGACTTGTTGTAGGCGCGGTAGGGCCGCAGGCCTGCCGCGAGGTCGGCCCGCTGGCGGGCCAGCTGTTGCGTAGCGGCCGTCCGGGCGTTCGGGCATGCGCTGGGGCCGGTCAGGTCGAGGCATCGAGCGAGCGTCACGGCGCTGGCGGGCATGGCGCTGCCGTCACCGGCAGTTGCGGGAGCCGCATTCAAGTAAGTAGCCCTTCTGCTCGGCGTACCAGCGGGCGCGGGTGCAGTAGATGCGCAGGCCGCACCACTCGCATTGGCCGTTGCCCATCACGTGGTTGGTGGCCGGATCGCGCCACAGGTTGAGTGGGTTGCGCGACACGGACTTGAGGGTGGCGGACATCGAATGGACCTCCTCGCTGCGTGTGGATCGCCTGGTGCGGTGGCCGGGGTGGTGGAGTCGGGTCCCGTTGTGCGCCAGTCGTTCTGGCGCGGCTGGCGCACAACGGGTTCACGCCGGGCGGGGTTGCTCGAAGATCAGCCGGTCCTGGATCGGCCAAACGGAGTTGCTCAGTTCTCGCCATCCGGGCAACTGCGTGACGGTCATGCGGTGCAGGGCGTCGAGGAAGGCGTACGCCTCGCTGTCGGGCCAGCCGGGGTGCTCGCACGACTGGTTCTGCAGGCAGGAGATCGCCTTGAGCACCACGACCGGGTCCGGGTGGCCGGGCAGTTCTTGGAACAGGTAGGGCGGTTCCCACTGGTCACGCTGGTGCGCGTGGTTGACGCTGCGCACGTTTTCGGCGAGCAGCATCGCGCCGACCCGGCCGGCGGAGGCCGGGGTCAGCTGGTGGGCGAGCACGGACAGGTCCTCGGGCTGATCGCCCTCGGGCATCGGGTAGTACCAGGTCAGAGGACTTCTGTCGCGGCCGTAGACGAGCCCGGCGGTGAGCAGGGCGTCGATGTGCTCGACGTCGACGAGGAATGCGGACATGGCAAGTGGCCCTCCTGGGCGGGGTGAGGGCGCTGCAGCGCCGCGTGGACAGGACAACGCAGTCGGTGAGGTGCCGGCCGGGGCACTCCCCGGCCGGCACCTGTGTCTCACCGCTGGTAGGAGGCCGCGACCTCCAAGGCGCGCAGGCCGGTGCGCTCCAGCTCGTAGGCGGCGTCGGCGTCGACGAGGGTCTGCGCCGCGCTGGTGACCGCGTGCAGAACGCCGCCGGCGGTGGTGTCCGCGCCGCGGATGAAGTGGGCGAGGATCCGGTTCTGCTGCTCGCCGGTGTAGCCGACGATCTTGCCGACGTGCTGGATGGTGGCCTCGGGGTCGATCACGTCGACGTGGGCCTTGCCCGCGATCTCGTTGAGCTTGCGGACCATGTAGTCGACATCGACGAACGTGCGGACCGCGTCGCGGGCCCTGCTGGTGGCGGTGGCCAGCTCGCGCTTGATGGTCTCCTCGGAGTACTGGATGACGCCGTGCTCCAGCTTGGTGCCGTTGTGGATCGTGCGCATGGCGTCCTTGGTGACGGTCATGCCGTTGGTGCAGATCTGGACGGTGAACTGCGGGGTGATGGTGGACGCGCCGAAGCCGAGCTCCGAGTTGGTCAGCACCACCCCGGCGGCCACTACCGGGTTGTCGGCGCCGGTGCGGCCGGTGAACGGCGAGCGGTAGAACCGCAGCAGGTCGGTGGCTTCGGTGGTCACCCTCGGCGCGACGATCTTGACGATCATCCGCCGGTCGGTGAGTTCTCCGGTGATCTCCACCTCCGCGCCGCGGTCGGCGATGCCCTCCAGCACCGCCATCAGCAGCGGGAGGTTGTCGCGGATGCCGTAGGAGTCGCTGAGCAGCGCCCGGCCGACGCCCGGCTGGTCGTCATCGCCCTGGAAGGTGCGGACCAGGAAGGGTCGGTTGGGCTCCATGGCCAGCCAGGTGTTGACGTTGTCGGCCAGCAGCGGGAGCTGGTTGTACTCGCGCATTCGGGCGAGGTAGTTGGCGGGCACCTTGAGCTTGCCCGCGATGCCGCTGTCGAACGTGCCGGTCAGCTGGAAGTGCGAGGTGTCGCTGACCCCGTTGGAGGTGATCCTGGGCTCGTCGACCTCCAGCAGCCCTTCCGGGGTGACCCGCATCTTGTGGGCGGGCACGACCATGTCCTGCTTGCGGCTGTCCTGCTCGCGCAGCTTGGCGATCAGGGACTCGATCGACAACCGGGGACGGCGGGTGAACGGTGCCAGCTCGGTGGTGGTCATCGCGCTGGGACTCCTTCGGTTGGTGGTGACCTCGGGCTTTGGCGGACCCGAGGGAGGGCTGCACGGCGGCCGCGGTCGTCGCGGTAAGTCGCCGTGGTCGTGCTGGCCCCTCCCGGCTGTGGGTGGGGTGCGACTCGTCCGGACCGCCGGCCCGGACGGCCGGGGCGTCCGCGCTCGCCCGACCGGCGTGAGATCGCGCGCAGCGCGACCCCGAAGGGGCTGGTCTCACCCGTGTCGGCGCGGGCAGCGGCGCATCGGGCGCAGCCGGGCCGGCGGTCCAGAGTTCGCAGCCACCACCCACCGGGCGGGGCCCAGGCACCATCCCGGCGGGCACTGCACGCCTGCGGGAGCTCACGGGCCCGGCTGAGGTACAACTGGGCAATGAGCAAGCGCACCGCGGCGATCTACGACGACAAAGAGCAGGTTCGAGGCCACCTGGATCTGTCGCAGGTGCTGGAGTGGCGGCTCGCTGCTCCGGAGGGCGCCGACCCAGCGGGCGACTGGTTCGAGGTGGGCTTCATCAAGCACTCCGACGGCGTCACCTACACCGTGATGCGCAAGTCCCAGGAGCCGGACGGCACGGTGCTGGTCTACACGCCGGTGGAGTGGGAAGCGTTCCTCGCCGGCGTACAAGACGGCGAGTTCGACGTCGCCTGGTAGTAGGTGGTTGAACAGCAGAAACGGCTGCGCCCCGACCTTCAGCAGGTCGGGGCGCAGCTGCGTCCGGAACGTAGTTGGCTGGTCAGCCCTGGCTGAGCCGGTCGATTTCGACGAAGAGTTCTCGGGCTGTTTGGCGGTCGCCGAGTGCCTGTTGGCCGACGTCGACGCGGGCTATTTGGGGACCTCGATGGCCCATGTGCGCCGCAGCGCCTGATCGGCCACCTCGCGCAGTCGTTTCGGCATTCCCGTCCACACCGGGGTGCGGCGCCACGTCTGATCCGTCGTCGCCCGGTACGCCAGTACTACGCCCGTGGCGCTGTTGGGAAAGAACGCTCGCTGCCCAGTCAGCCAGGCCTCCGGGTCCCCGGGACTTGCGACAAACGGCCCCGGCACCGGCATGCCCCGTTCTGGGTGGCCGAGTTGGTCGGCGGATGCGTCGATCAGCACGTCGCCGTCCGGCGACCTCAAGATGAGGTGCCCGTCCCACGCTCCGCCGGCCGCGACGGCCGGAAGAGGCTTTTCTCCCGGCATCGGGTCGCCGACCGCAAACGAGAATCCCTTGCACTGGTCCTGGGGCACGCCGGAGGTCATGTCGGCCCACCACGTCGGGCAGCACGCCCAGACACCCACCGGCTGCGGCTCGAACCGCAACCCGTGCCCGCGGAGCACGTACTCCATCGCGCGGGTCGACTCCAGGCATGTCTGCACTTGGTATCCGGCGTCCAGAATGTGCTGCCGCACAATCAAAGCGGCGTGCTGCAGCCACACCGTGGACACGGTCTTGCTCACGCTGATTCCTCCTGTGGTGGAACGTAGTCGCAGGTCAGGGCTTGGTCATCCGTAGCAGATGTTGGCGGGTCAGCTGCACGTCGCCCAGGGCGCGGTGGCCGCCG
Organism: Lentzea sp. JNUCC 0626; assembly: GCF_043632865.1. Lineage (NCBI taxonomy): Bacteria > Bacillati > Actinomycetota > Actinomycetes > Pseudonocardiales > Pseudonocardiaceae > Lentzea > Lentzea sp. JNUCC 0626. The sequence goes on along the minus strand of NZ_CP171636.1, from coordinate 164,365 downwards.
CCGTTGCGCAACCATCGCCGGGAGTGAGCGTGCTCGGACCGGGGCACCATCACGTCGGCCCAGTGCTCGACCTTGGTCAGCCTGCTGCGGCGCATCCCGTGCCGTTCGCAGTCGAGTGTGATCACGTTGCGGTCGTAACTCGCGTTGTAGGCCAACACGATCCTGCCTGCGGTGGCGCGCAAGAGCCGCTTGTAGACGGTTGGCCAGGTCGGCACTCCGGGGGCGGTCACCTCGCTGTCGGTGATGCCGTGCACCGCGTGGGCTCCCGGCTCGATCGGCACACCTGGGTTGACGAGGGTGTTCAACAGGGTCCGGCCCGTGCAAGCGTCGATCACGGCGATCTCGCAGATCGCCCCGTGGAGATCGGTGGTCTCGGTGTCGAGGATGACGGCGCAGCCGGGTTCGAGCATCGCGCGGGCGAAGTTCACCGCCGCGCCGGCGGCCGAGCCGATCGTGATCGACCGCCGGTGTGGCGCCAGCTCCGGGCGGGAGTTGAGCGAGTCCACCACCTGGTCCCGCGTCAGGACGGACTCCGGATGGCGTTCCCAGTCGATCTCCCACGCCTCGGCCCCAGGCCGGTACCAGCCCCACATCTCGACGCCGTGGGCGTCGCCGAGCTCGCGCAGCCAGCGCCGCAACAGCGTCGCGCGCTCCGGCGGTCGTTCGGTGACCAGGTCCCACAGCGGGGATCGTTCGCCGGGCCTGGTCTCACGGACCAGATGCCAGACGGAATGTTCGGCCAGCGACTCCACATCGCCGGTGCGGTACAGCGGGATGGTGATCCACTTCTCCCGCCCTACCTGCTTCTCGTGGCTGTCCGCGGCGCCAATCAGCTTGGCCTTGACCGCGATGTCGAAGTGCCGTCGTGCGCCCTGGATGTCCAGCGCGTTCTCCAGCAGCTGCGCGGCCGCGTCCGCGGTAATCGTCTGCTCCGCCCGGATCTGCTCACGCAACGCGGGATCGGTGCACATCCGCTCGGCCAGCGACTCCACGTCACCGACGCGGTAGAACGGGCCGGCGAACACGCGTCGCCGCCGACCGCGCGTCTCGGGAGCGGACACGGTCGTGAGCAGGCCGAGTGCGGTCGCCGCGTCGACCTGTCGGCGCCCGTCTGCCACCTCCAACTCCCGCTCCAGCAGGTGCCCGGCGTCGAACACGGTCATGGTGCGGTCCGCCAGGACGCGCTCGCGCAGGGCGAGGTCGGCACGAAGCCATTCGGCGACCTCAGCCGAGATCCGCCAGTCCTCGCCGACCTGCGCGCCGCGCTCGGCCAGGACCGCGTCGAGTTCGGAACGGCGCCAGCCCAGCTCCTGAAGCAGTTCCTGCACCGGGACCGAGGACTTCTCCCGAGCTTGCCGGGCAGCCACGATCTCGGCGACGAGGTCGGCCTGGAGGGCGTCGACCGCGGACGGGGCGTAGAGGTCGTACTTCCCCTTGAACTGCTTGACCGCCGTCAGGTGCCCGGCCTGGGCAAGGGCGGCCACATCGTCGGCCGCGACCGGCAGATCCAGACGGGCGGCCAGCCGTGTGGCGCACTTGTGCAGGCCCACCGGGAGTTCAACCCGGCCGGGGTCGGTCGATACCGTCGTATCGGTGGTCACGCCGTTCCTTTCACAGCCGAGTTCTTCAAGTTCCAGGATGTCGGCGAACACCGACAAGATCGGCCCGTTTGCCGAGTAGAGCCGCGGGGCTTCACCCGATCGGCGTTGTACCGCCAGCCCGCTGGATGCCGGCGCGCGCCGCTCACCAGACGCGGCGGCAGATCCGACCAGCGCCGATGGGTCTTGATCACGGTTTTTTCCTTCCCGGAAGCGCCCGGCGGCCCTGCAAACGAGGGCGGTCCGCTCGCTCGGACGCAGCCCACTTGCGGCCGTGCCTCGGCGTCTCGGACCGCGTCACCGCGGTGCTAGGAGAGGTTGTCGAGGCCGGTTCGGGCAGGTGGCCGGTATAGATGTGCAGGTAGAGGTCGACTCCGAAGCCACCGTCCTGCGGGAAGTCACGCGGCGGGAACGCCAGGTGAAGCAGGTGGCGGGCAGCGACCAGCACCGCCAGCACCTCCGCCTCCTCCCCGGTCAACCGCAACCGAACCCGCGGGTCCTCGGCCGCGCCGGTCGGCAACTCGAGCACGGCCTGGCGCACCGCCACCGCCGTACCCGGTGCCGACGCGCGGGGCCGGACCTCGCCGAACCGGCGAACACCATCCGGCACACGCTCACCTCGCATCGGGTACACCCGAGCCTTCAGTGCGAGCTCCAGCGGCTCACCCAAGGCCGCGATCAGCCGCTCCACCGCAGCACGCTCGCCCATGAGCTGCACATCCACTGCCATCGACACCCACCCTGCTGAACAGTTCCACGTACGGTCACGGTGCGTGCTCTAAACACGACACTCGGAAGCCAGTTCAGGATGGCGTAAACGTGACATCAACGCAACCCATCAAAAGGGTCTGAGCAGGCGCTATGCGGAAAATTCAAATCATATGGTTTGAATTAATGATCAAGCCGCCCGATGACGCGGCGTAACAGAACATCGGGCACTCATTGCCCCAGACGAGTGGGCGTAACGTTCACGTGGTGATGATGACTGCATACGTGCTGGTAGGCGCGGGATGACGGCCGCAGGTGCCGGCGACGCCGACGAGGTTGTCTACGTAGTGATCACGCCGGACGGCGAACTGCTTGAACTGCGCGCCGACGGCCGCCCGGACCGGGCAGATCCTGAGGACCCCTACCAGTCCGCGTTGTGGACAGCGGTCCGTGAAGCGGTCGCGCCGAACATCGAGGTTGATCCGGATGACCCGGTCACGATCGACGGCCTTCCACTGCCTGAGCAGTCGATGCGCATCAAGTTCGTCAATCCCGGCAACGCGTCTCGATACCCGGACTTGTTGCGCCCCAACGCTTTCGGCAGTGCGGTGGCGCACATCCTGGGCCTGCGCATGAAGGAGGATGTGTGCGGCCGGGTGGCGATCGTGTCCGAAGAAGATGCCGAGAGCGCGCTCACTTCCTCGCTCAGCGAGCAACAGCTGGACGCGATCCGCGATGCGCACAAGAAGACGGCCGGCGGCGGTGATGCTGGTGAGGCAGCGCTCTGGCGTTTCGACTGACCAGCCGGGTATCACAGGCTCAGGGCTGGTTCTCCCGGAAATCCGGGAGAACCAGCCCTTCTTCGTTGAGCCTGTCCCGCTCAGCGAGCGTCAGCGACCCAGGAACTTGTCGTGCAGCGCGACGAACTCCTCCCCGGTCATGGTCTCGATGTTCAGCTCCTCCGCCTTGAGGAGCTTGCTGCGGGTGGAGCCACCGGTCCCGGCGATGACCAGGTCGGTCTTCGCGCTGACCGAGCCGGACACGATGGCGCCCAGCCGGACCGCGGCTTCCTGCGCCTCGGTGCGGTTCAGCGCCGGAATGCTGCCGGTGATCACCACCCTCTTGCCAGCCAGCGGCAAGGCTTCGGCCTGCTCGGCAGGCACCTGCTCGACCTGCGTGGTGATCCCGGCGGCGATCAGCCGGTCGATCACGTCGGTCCGCTCGCGCAGCCCCTGGTAGATGGACCGGGCCTTCTCCGGCCCGATGCCGTCGACGTCGGCCAGCTCATCCGGCGTCGCGGCGCGCAGCGCTTCCAGGGTCTGGAAGTGCGCGGCGAGCCAGCGACCCACGCTGCGACCGGTCTTGGGGATGCCGAGCGCGGTGATGTGCCGCGCGAGCGGCTGGTCCTTCGCGGCAGCGATACCGGTGACCAGCTTCTCGGCGGTGGCCATGCCGATCCGGCGCACGGCCACCGCCTCGGCCTCGGCAGGACGCGGGTACTGGACGGCGGCGATCCGCGCGGCGTCGAGGGTGAACAGGTCGGCGACGTCGCGGACCAGTTCGGCGTCGACGAGCGCGCCGGCGATCTCCTCGCCCATGCCGTCGACGTCCCAGACGTCCCTGCTGGCCGCGTAGGTCAACCAGGAGACCAGGGAGCAGGACGGCGTGGTGCAGCGCCACAGTTCGCCGGTGGTGTCGAACGACTGCTCGCATTGCGGGCAGTTCGACGGTGGCGTCCACTCGATCACGTCGTCGGGCTGCGTACCGGCCGCGGCGACGATCCGAGGGATGACGTCACCAGCGCGGGACACCGCGACGCGGGAGCCGATGCCCAGCCCCTGCCCCAGAATCCAGGTGACGTTGTGCACGGTGGCGAAGGTGATCGTGGTCCCGCCGACGGCGACGGGGTCGATCACCGCCCGGAAGCCGACGCGCCCGGTCCGACCGACGGAGACCCTGATCTCGCGGAGGATCGAGAACGCCTGGTCCGGCGCGAACTTGTACGCCAGCGCCCATCGAGGCGCCCTGCTGCTGGCGCCCATCCGGGTCCGCTCGATGCGCGAGTCGGCCTTCACCACGACACCGTCGATCGGCACCATCAGCCGCGGGCGGCACTCGCCGATCGCGGCGATCGCCGCCAGGACCTCCTCGTCGTCGTTGCAGACGATCGGCGTGCCGGGCGGCACTGCCCCCGCGGTCAGCGACGCGGCGGTGGTGAACCCCATCGACTTGAGGTAGGCCATGCGCTCGACGTGGCTGTCGAAACCGCCGAGCTCGTCGCCGGCCGCGGTGTAGGCGGCGAAGCTCATCGGCACGGGGTAGCCGGGGTCGACCTTGCGGATGGAGCCGGCCACCGCGTTGCGCGGGTTGACGAACGCCTTCTTGCCGAAGGCGACCCGCGCCGTGTTGGCCGACTCGAAGTCGGCGTCGGTCATGTAGATCTCGCCCCGGATCACCCCTGACCAGGAGCTGGCCAGAGCGGCGGGCAGACCTGCGATGCCAGGTTCACGGGTGACCTGGGCGGTGACATCGTCGCCGGTCGTTCCGTCGCCGCGGGTGGCGGCCTGGATCAGGCGGCCTTCGCGGTAGGTGACGCTGACGGCCATGCCGTCGAGCTTGAGCTCCACGGCGATGGCACCGTTCGCCAGCTCGGCGACGAACTTGGCGACTTCCTCCGGGGTGGTGGCCTTGTCCAGGCTGAGCATCGGCGCCGTGTGCTTCACCGTGCCGCCGGACGCCCCCGCCGCGATGTCGGTGGTGATGCCGTGGCTGTGCCAGTCGGGGTTCAGCTGCACCGTCGCGGCGATCCGGGCGGTGAGCAGGTCGTAGTCGCCGTCGGACATCAGCGGCTCGGCGCCGTCGTGGTACGCCGTACCTGCCGCGCGGGCCTCGGTGACGGCCTGGTCGAAGTCGTCGCGATCGGCGAACGGCACCGGGTTGGTTGCTGGATGCATGAGGACGTGCTCCTCGGTGGTCGGTTGCGTGGACCACGCGAGGGCAAGCAGGCCGAAGGGGAAGCGGGGTCAGGGCTCGGCGCAGCCGACCGCGCAGCGGCGCGGCCTTGCCCCGCTCCCCCCGGCCTGCTCCGATGCCGTGGTGCACGCGACCCGGCCTTGCCGTAGGAGGAACATCCAGGTTCGCTCGACGCCGGATGACTTCGGCGAACGACGCGCGGGGCTTGAACCGGTGCTCCCTCGTGTTCGAGTGCGAGGTCACCGGACCGGGTCGATGGTGGTCTGTGTTGTGGCTGGCGCGGCCGGGACGAGTAGGTCCAGTCCCGGCGCGGTACCGGTGGCTACGGTGACGGCCGCGATGAGTGCCACAGCGCGGACGGTGCGGGCGGTGCTGGCGAGGGTGTTGTCCAGCAGGACGAGCATGTTCTTGGTCATGGGCCGAGCGTTCCAAGCGCGGTTGCCAACGCGTTGGGAGTCGGCTGCCATCCTGTTGCCACGTCCCCCACCTACAGCATTCAGCTGGTCTGAACTGGCCCCATGGCAAAATTTAAATCATATGTTTTGAATTTTGGTGCGGTCGGTGTCGGCCGCGCGAAGGTGCGGATCAGCCGTGCTGCGGCGGGTTGGCGATCACGTGGTCGATCGCCGCGCGCAGGATGTCGCCGGTCGTCGTGATCTCGGAGCGCAGCTCGTCGCGGTACCGCTTGGCGAGTTCGCTGGGCTCCTCCCCCGGCCGCGGATCGGGCAGCACCGGTGAGTCTCCGTAGACGCCGTAGAACGCTTCGAGCTGGGCCACCAGGTGCTTGTGCTCGTGATAGCACGCGCGTTCAAGCCGCTGGCCGACCTCGTCCGACAGGACCACGCCGACCCGGCGGGTTGTGCTGCCGCCGGGGTACGGATCGCCCTTGCGGTAGCGCTGCTCGATGTCGGTGGAGCCGTACCGCCGGCCAGGCCCGCGATGCTCTTCGGGCACCTCTGGGTACGGGTTGATCACGCCGTCGTCGTCGACCTCGCCGAACCAGCCGCGGGCGTCGAGTTGGGCGACCACGGCGGGTTCGATGAGGACGTCGCGCTTGGTGATGAACTTGCCGGCCGCGACCGCGGCGTTGAAGTCCCTCTTGAGCTTGCCTCGGGCGAGCGTGCGGTCGGCGGGCGTCTCGATCTTCGCGATCCGCTTCTGCCGCGGCTGCTTCCACCGCCGGATTCGCGCCCGCTCGGCAGCCATCAGCGCCGCCAGCTTCTTGCGCTGATCTGCGGTGAGGTAGACGCCGAACTGCATCGTCAAATCATATGCTTTGAATTTCATGGGTGGCGAGGTCTGCTGTGGTCACCGAGATGGGGGAACCTCGTGCTGACCGTACCGAGGGCACCTGTCCTGTTTGCGCTGGTCGTGGCGGTGGACGGCTGGTGCTGCAGCTGAGGAGGCGGAGTTCGAGCTGGCCGGAAGATCGACAATGGCCCGGTGCACACACCACCCTCTCGTGATCGCGACCAACTGACTGAGTCGATCAGGTCGGCGTTGACCACGCCGTCGAGCGCAACGCCGTGGTGGACTGCGCAGGTGACTGCTTCGCCGCAGGTGACTGCTTCGCCGCGGCGAAGTCCAGTCCGGAGGGCGCTGCGGCGGGTCATCGGTCCTGGCCTGCTGCGCAGGGAACCACCGAGCTGATCGGCCAGGACCGGCGGCCGAGCCAGGGCCCGGCCGCCGGGCTGGTCACCGGAGGTCCGGCTCACCGAAGGTTGCATTCCAGGCGGTGAGGGTCTGCGCGCCAACAGCGGAGACGTCGAGATCCTGCTGGTCGGCGTCGGCCGTGCTCGTGCTGAGGAGGCCGTGCTGGTCCAGTTCGCGCACAGCTCTCTGCAGAGGTGGGCTGGGCCGGTGAGCGGGGTCGGCGACGGTGTAGAGGAAGTCCGGCAGGCCGCTGGCCGGGTCGGTCTTGCGGGGATTGCGGGTGCGGATCCAGCGCCGGGACGTGTCCGCGTGGGTGCGGATCTGGTGCAGCAACGTGTGGCGCTGGGCGCTGCGTCGCAGCGGAGTTGTCTCCGCCATCGTGGCCATCCTTTCGGACTCGCCACGCCCCGGTCACCCTTGACCGGGGCGTGGCGAGTCGATGAAGTGGTTACAGGGCAAGGGGTTCAGGCCGTGCCCGGTCGACGTGCACGCGGGCCGTCAACCGGGCTCGGGGATTCAGCTCCAGTCCTCCACGCGGCTCGGGAGACGGACGTCGACGCCGCAGTGCTGGCAGACGAACCGGTCGTGGTCGTGCTCGCAGCTCTCCGTCGCGCCGTAGACGCGGCCCTCGGAGACGTGCAGCGGGTTGTGCCGCACGGCCACGTCGCGCTCGGCGATCCGGTCGGCGGCGCCGCACACCGGGCAGATAAGCCGTTCGTCGACGATGCGGGCCATCGGCTTGAGGTGCAGGGCGACCTGGGCGGCGACCTGCGGGGTCAGGCCGGCGGCACGCCACTCGCGCCAGCACGAGTGGTTCAGGTCGTCCGGGAACGTCTTGGTCAGGTCGGCGAAGGCGCCGCCCGCGTCGACCAGCCAGAGCGCCAGGTCGTGGTCGTCGCCCGCGATGCGACGTGCCTCGCGGCCGAGGTCGTGGTCGTGGTCCAGGAAGTGCCGCATCGCGTGCGCCTCGCTGTAGGTCAGCGAGTCCCAGGTTCGAGTTGTCGGCTGCTGGTCGGATGTCGTGTGGCCCATCGTGTCGCTCCTCGGCAGATGGTTGGCGTGGACGGGCGCACGCCAACGCAGGCCGCCGGGTGGTGGTCAGGGCTCGGCGGAGCCGACCGCGCAGCGGCTCGGCCTTGACCACCACCCGGCGGCCTGCTGGGGTCGGCGCGCGGCGCGCCACCTGTCGGGCGGCACGCCGGGCCTGCTGGTCAGTGCCACTGCACTGGCCGGGCGTGCTGGGCGCACCAGTCGGCCAGGTCGAGCAGCTCGGTGAGGCGGTCCTGGAGGTAAGCGGGCCGTCGACCACCCTCGATCCAGTTGCCGTCCTGGTAGGAGGGCACGCCCGCGTCGACGGGCGCGAGCGCCAGGGCGGTGAGGACACGGCCTCGGAACTCCTCGGGCGTGGCGTCGCCGAACAACTCGTCGAGCTCGCCCGGCTCGCCGTAGCCCAAGGCGTACAGCAGGTGCGCGGCGTTGAGGTTGCTGACGTTGACCTCCGGGCGCTCCAGGTCCTCGATGGCGTGCACCGACAGCGGGTAGTCCGGGCAGAGCTCGGGCTCGGTGCACCCCGGAAGCACGGACCGGTGCTCGCTGCTGCCGTAGTCCAGCGCGAAGGGGATGGCGAGCAGGGCGTCGCGCGCGTCCGCGTAGTCGCCGAACCGGGGCGCCTGGGCGACCGCGTCCTTGCAGGTGCAGGTGATGACGTGGGCGACGATCGCGCCCATCTCGGCGGTGAACGTGACGGTCATGACGAGCCTCCGGCCGGTGCGGTGCGTGGACCGGGTGGTGTCCAGTGGGCTGAGGCCGGCCAGGGCAGGGCTCGGCGCAGCCGACCGCGCAGCGGCATCGGCCTTGCCCTGGCCGGCCTGGGTCTGCTGGTGTCCGGTGGACCACGTGCTGCGGCGGCCGGATCATCGGGTGGTGTCGCGTTCGCCCTGTTCAGGGCGATGGTTTTGGCCTATGCACGCGGAAGCGTGGGCGGCGAAAGCGAGTTGTCGGCTGCGGAAGACAACCCGTCAGGGCGTACACAACTTGTGTCTTGAGGTGGGATCATGGAGCACATGGCCCGCCCTCCGAAGATCCGGACGCCGAACTACTCGCTCGCGGACGCCCTGGCCGCGGCACTGGCGATCAAGCAGTTGCGCTCCGAGGCGACACCCCGCGATCCGGACCTGGACTACTTCCCCTCGACGTTGCACGACGACATGGACGTCGACGACGTCCTGGACTACCTGACGAAGCACCGAGACATCCCGGCGGACGTCCAAGCCGCCGAGCTGCCCTACCGGGCGAAACTGGTGGAGTACCAGCACCAACGCGACACCGCGAGGTACAAGCGGCGGACGCTGGCGCTGCTGGACACCGCGCGGCAGGTCGACGCGCCGCCTCGGACGTACGGGCCGTTGATGGGCCTGCCGTCCCGGCAGGCGGTGTTCAACCGCCGATCCCGGCTGACCATCGAACTGCGGATGAACGGCGCGGGCCCGCGCACCCGCCGCGAAACCGAACAGGACGACCGCGTCGAGCGATGGCTGTCGGCGAACCGGGCCGACCTGATCAACGTCGGTGAGCTGCTGGTCGACCAGCGGGATGAACTGGTCGAGTCGCTGGCGGATCCGGAGCAGCGTCAACAGCTCGTCGAGGCGATCGACCTCGCCGGGGAACAGCTCAGCGCACACCCGCGGCGTGGGTTCGCTGGCGCGATCGCCTACGCCATGTTCCTGCTGCGTCCCGGCGGTCCAGCGCAGGTGCTCGACCCGGTCATCCGGGACGGGCTCGAACGCGGAACGCGGCTGCGCCTGGAGTTCAACCAGCTGCGCGATACGTCAGAAGCCTCGGTGTGATCACTGACGCCCACTCCCCCACTGGACGCGCAATCCAGGCGCTTCACCGCAGCCCGCCTCCCGGACCGAGCACGAGGAGCCCGATGATCCGCTACGTGAACTACCAGTACCAACCCGCGCAGCCGCCGCGGACCGTGCGCGATCTTGCCCGCGCGTTGGGCGTGCCGGACGAGGTACCGCTGGCGATCCCCGACGACCGCCTGGTCGTCATCGCCAGCCTGGACAAGCCCGACGGCGACTTGGAGGGCGAGCAGATCGTGATCGGCATCGACCCGGCTGCCGAGTCCAACCTCACCGGCCGGATCGACGACCAGGACATCGTGTTCTACCTCGAAGGCGACTTCCCCGCCGGGGAGTACGAGCGTGTGGACGACGGCGAGACCGACTGAGCGCCCCCGATCACGCGTGCTGAGGTCGGCCCCGGAATCCGAGGCCGGCCTCAGCGGCGGTCACGCCGGGCGGGGCTTCCAGCCTGGCGGCATGGCGGTCTTCGGCTGCCGGGGGTTGACCACGTAGTCGTACCGCGTGCCCTCGGCTTCGCAGAAGGCGACGTGCGCAAAGAAGGCGGCGACCGCGGTATCGCGGTCGGGGTGCTCGACCACGTTGATCTCGGAGTCGTCCTCCCAGTACAGGATCCAGGCCCACCGCTGGCCTTCCTTCACGGGCCACGGCGGGCTGGGCAGCATGAACACGGCCGCGCGCACGCGGTAGTCCGAGCGCTCGATGTCGCGGTGGGCCTCGAACTCGGCGGCGGTCGGGCTGGTGAGTTCGTCGTAGGTCAGCTCGCGCAGTTCGTCAGCGACGTCTTCGAGGTTGTCGTCCGGTTCCCACCAGGGCTCGACGGCCTTGGGGTACTGGTCGGAGTAGCGGAAGACGCCGGCGTAGCCGAACGGGTTGGGCATGAGGGTTCTCCTGGTCAGCACGTGGGTGGACGTGTGCTGACCAGCGGGTTGAGGGTGGTGGCGGCAGGGCTCGGCGCAGCCGACCGCGGAGCGGCCTGGCCTTGCCGCCACCACCCCCGGCCTGCTCGGCTGGCGCGGCCGCCGATCGCGACCAGGAGCTCGGCGACCGATGCGAAGGTCAGGTGGCTTCCTGCCAGACGGTGCCGCCATGCTCACGGTCGCTTTCCAGGGCCTCCTGCCAGGTCAGGGTGAACTGGAAGTAGGCCTTGCGGGGCTGACCTGCTGCGACGTGTCCTAGTACGCGCCTGGCGGCCTGGCGGGCATTCTCCGCAGCCTGCTCGGCGAACCACTCGACGAGCTCCTCGTCGGTCGCGTCCCAGACGATGATCGTGTCGGTGATGGACGAGAAGACACCGTACTTGCCGTTCGGCTGGCGGATGACCTGCTGGCTCATTCCGTCTCCAGCGCGGCCTGCTCGGTGAGCTCCTGGTCGCGGTCGCCGGGCATAGCCGGCCGGGGCGGGTTGACCAGCGGTTCGTGGTGGAGCGGCCGGTGGTCGCGGGCCATCAGTGCGCACAGTTCGATCCAGGTCAGCGGGCGGCCGTTGAGGTGGATCTCGGCCGCCTGCTCGTCCAGGCCGGCGACAGCCAGGTAGTCGGCGCTGCCATCCGGGTTGACGCGGGCGTAGGCGTACTTGACGCCGCAGTGCCCAGGATCGAGGTTCGCGGTCGGCGCGTAGAGCTTGGCGGGCTCGTAGAGGTACCAGCCGGTGGTCTCGTCGAGGCCGGCCAGGGCGCGGCCGATCACGGCGAAGGTCACCGTGCCGTCGTACCGGGCTTGCGCGGACCAGCGGTCGTACCTGTCGGCGGCCGAGGTGCCGTCCGCGGGGCGGTTCAGGTGACCGAAGACGGTGTTCGCGTGGGTGACGTCGGGGCCGGTCGAGGCGCTGCTGTGCGGTGAGGTCATCGAGGCTCCTGGCGGGTGCGTCGTGCGGGACGCGATGCCAGTCAGCGAGACCTGGTGTCCGGGGCAAGGCTCGGCGGAGCCGACCGCGCAGCGGCTGCGGCCTTGCCCTGGACACCGAAGGTCTGCTGGGCTCGCGCGGCCTCGCTCGACGGGCCGGGAGCCGCGGGCTCACTGCGGCGAGTCAGGCCGTTCCTCGGTCAGGCCGAGTTGACGTCGAGCGCCGTCCGGATCGAGCCGGATCGCGTCGCCGGCGATCCGCATGCCCGCCGTGTCGAGTGCGTGGTAGAGGCCGTGCTCGCGGGTGATGAAGTTGGTGTTGTCCAGGTCGTCGCGCGGCGCCAGCCGGTACCCGCGGGGGAACGGGTCGTCCGGTGCCGGGTCATCCACGGCCCACAGCCGCCACATGACACCGGTGGGGTCCGGTGCCTCGAAGGTGCCGCTGCCGTAGCCGCCGAGTTGAGTCCACTGGGGCAGCGGGCCGTTGGCGTAGGCGTCGCTCTGCGCGTTCACGAGAAGCTCCTGGTCTGGTCGATGGGCCCTGGTCGGCGGGCAGGGCGCGGCGTGGGTCACGGGGTGTCGGCTGGCTTAGACGGGAACGCCCGGCGCAGGGCGCGCTCGCGGCGCCCCGGCGGTGGCGCTTGGTCGTGGGCGGCGAGCAGTTCCTCGAGGTGACGGCAGGGCTCGGCGCTCGCGCCCTTCGGTGGCCAGCGGCGCGTCGCGTCCAGCAGTGTCCGGGCGGCGGCGATCGTGCCGAGCAGGTCGCGCCAACCGTGAGCGGGGTCGGCGTTCTCCAGGGTCCACAGCACACGCCGGGCGTCGGAGCGGATGCTCGGGTCCTCCTTCGCCGCCCTGGCCACGGCAGTGCACGCGTGAGCCCATTCGGTGGCGTGGTCGCGCAGCCACGTCAGCGGAGCGACCTTGTCGTCGAGCTCCTTGCCGAACCTCATGCCCAGGGTGCGCGTGGAGAGACCGATCGCGGTGCTCAGCGGGCCCAGGGCGCTGCCGTCTGCCAGGGCGTGAGCGGTAGTGCGGAGCTGCTGCTGGTCGATCGCTTTCAGCAGCAGCTTGCGGGTGGTTTCGGCAACGAGCAACTGCACCCGCGGGTCGTTGCGGTGGGCGCTGCCGCCGACAAGCTCGGCCTGAACGTGATTAATCGCGGACGCCAGGTCCTGCTGGACCCGCTCACTCACCACATCTGTGTTCACTGCAGGTGGGAGCAGTCGGCAATCCGATTGCCGACCTATTTGGGAGAGCCAGTGATCGAGCCGGAGCCCGTTGAGGCCGATCTTGACGATGTGCCTGATGGTCTCGCGGCCATCAGGGAAGCGGTCCTCATCAGTGAACTGGGAGATGGCGAACCGGGCCAGGTCCCACGCCTCGGGGTCGAGCGGGGCGGGGTCGATCTTGCCGGGGTCGTCGCGCTCGCCGGGGAAGTCGGTGTCGTTGTAGGCGTACAGCGCGTCCCAAGGCGGGTCGGCCAGTATCTCCGGCCGCGGCAGGACGTAGGCGAGGAACGCGACGACGATGTTGAGTTCGGTCTTGTTGCGCAGGTAACGCAGCTCTTTGACGTCAATGCTGGCCACGCCGCGGGCTGCGGCGGCGACGCGTTTGCGCATGGTCGCCTCGCACGGGCCGTCGCTCCACGTGAGGTACCAGCATCGGCTGCCGCGGTAGTTGTCGTAGGTGGGCTCGACCTGGACGCCGGTCTTCTTGGTCAGCGTCCAGGCCAAGGTGCGCATCGCGCTACTGCGGCTCATCGCCCCATCCTGTCAGGTCGGCAATCAGATTGCCGACTATTCCGAGCTGCGCAAATGGGGGATGTTGGGGGTTGCGTCCGCATCAGGGCCTACCCGCTCCGCCGAAGGTCGAGCCCGGCCGGTCGGGGTCCAGGTGCTGCCGCTGCAGTTGGGACCGGATGCTTTCGCGGGTACGCCCCAGCTCCTCGGCGATCGTGCTGATGAGCGGTTCGGCGCCCGCTGCCGGGTCGGCGGCGCGCCACCGCCGATCCAGATCCGCCTTCAGCTCGTCGGTCCAGGGCTGCCCGGCGTTGCGTGGTGTTCCGGCCCGGCGGTCACCGCGGCGTCGGGTGGCCGCTGTGGCGCCGAGTGTGCGGTCGACGGCGACGCCGTGGGCTTGGGCGAGGCCTCCGAGGACCTGGTCGAGTAGCGGTCCGAGATGCGCGAGCGCGCTGGTCGGGCCGGTGAGCGTGCCCTGGATCGCTTCGCCGTTGGGGCCTGCGCCGAGGACGTCGATGACGATGGTGTCGGCGAGCTCAGCGGACGTGGCCGCGGTGACCTGGTAATGGGCGCCGTCGACGTCGAGTTCGCGGGTGAACTGGACCTGGGCGCTGTCGCGCCGGGCCGGGGTGGCGGGCATGGTGCTTCTCCCGTGGTCTGTCGGACGGCTGTGGTCAGCGGGTACTGCGGCGGATCCGCCACCAGCCCGGATTCAGTTCGTGCGCCAGGAATTCGAGCTGGTTGACGATCTCGTCGGCGTTGGGCTGATCGCCGGTGGGTGGTTCGACGTAGACGGTGAGGTAGTCGTTGCCGCCCTGCGTGCGGCGTACCCGGCCGGTCGCCCATGCGGTGTCGGACACGCGTTTGACCAGCGCCGCCTGGTCCTCGTCCTCGGCGTCGCCGTGTTCCACGGTCAGGAACCGGTAGCCGGCGGCCAGGAGTTCGGCCTCGTCGACGAGCTGCCGCTCGGCCAGCAGCCGATGGAACTCTTCGGCGTCGCGCGCCCCGTAGTTGTAGAGCACACGGGGCGGCTGGTCGTCCTGCTCAGGGCGGTCAGCTGGCATGGCGAAGGCTCCTGTTCGCGGACTGGCAGGCGACGCGGGTGATCGGGACGGACGCCTGGGTTGCGGCGCCGACGTCGACGAACCAGTGCACCCTCAGCCGCTGGTCGGTGGCCATCACACCGCTCCGTCGGTGCAGTCGAGGATGCGGAACCCGGTGTCGGTGCGCTCGACGGTCTGGCCCAGGACGATGACCGCGCGCCCCTCTGGCCGGTCGACGTAGAGCACGTCGCTGCCGAGGTCGTCCGGGGCGGTTCCGCCGCACCAGGCGGCAAGGACGTCCCGGTTGCCCGTTCGCAGCGTCATCTGGTCCGGTGCGCCGTCGGTGACGTCCAGCTCGTGCCGGGCCAGCTTCTCCAGCACGGCGATGTCCGGCAGAGTCGGGCAATCGCCGCCAACAAGCACGGCGTCGGAGAACTCCATCCGGAACTCGGCGATCATCTCGCCGCCGGTGAAGATCGCGAACTGGCCCCACTGCTCGGGCACGGCGATCCCGAGGTGGTCCAGCTCGTAGTCGACGTCGTTGCGCTGGAAGCGGGCGATGGTCTCGCTCGGTGCGTTCATGGTCGTGCTCTCCTTCAGCGGGGTTCGTGGTGACCGGCGTTTGGCGGCGCCGGGTGGCTTGGTCCCGTGGGTAAGCGGCGAGTCAGTCGTCGATGTCGGTGTCGTCGGCGTCCATGCCGTGGGCCAGGGCGGCGAGGTCGGTTCGGAGCCGTTCCTCGGTCGCGGTCGGCGGAGTCGTCGGGTCGGGTGTGTTGTCGTCGAGCAGGCGGAACACGTCGTCCTTGGTCTGCCGGAGCGTCCGCTGGAAGGTGCGCTGGGCGGCAGCGAGCTGGCGGTCGCGCTCGGCGAGGGCTGCGGCGTGCTCGCTCATGATCCGTTGCAGGTCTGTGGCGTGCTCGCGGCCGAGGCGTTCCACGGCGGCCGTGGTCGCCGCGTTGGCGGCCGCGACCTTCTGCTCGGCCTCCTTCCTGGACTCCTCGGCAGCCTGCCGTGCCCGCTCGACCAGCCCGTTCGCCTCGGTGCGGATCTCCTCGATCCGGAGGGTTGTCTGCTCGCGGAACTCCTTCTCCGCGGTAACGGCCTTGTCCGCGCGCTCCCGTTCCGTGTCGGCCCGCTCGTCCGCGAGTCGGAGGCGCTCGGTGAGCTGCTCGACCTGGGTGGTCAGTTCCGTGTTCTTGGTCTTGGTCTCCTCGGCGAGCGCCCGGTCGCGGGCGGCGGCCTCGTCGGCCTGCTCGGCGCGGGCCTTGAGCTGGGTGTTCTCCCCCTCCAGGCGGGCCTGTTCGTTCTCGGCCTGAAGCTTGTCCTTGACCGCCTGCTCGCGGTCCTTGCGGTCCTTCTCCGCAGCACGGTCGGCGGTGATCTGCTTCTGGATCGCCTCGGCGGCCTGGTCTTCGGCGATCTTGCGCAGGCGGGCGTCGGCGGTGGCTTGGGTGAGCGCGGCGGTGATCTCGGTTCGCATGCGCTCGAGGTCGGCGGCCGCGGTGGCCACCGAGTCGTCGAGCTGGCCGGACACCCCGCTCAGCTGGGCGTGCAGGCCGGCGATCGGGCCGAGCAGCGTCGCGATCGTGGCTGTGAGCCGCTCCACGTCGATGTCTCCGACCAGCGACTGCTCGCCGAACACCTCGATGTAGAGGCGTTCGTGCTTCCCGAGCTCAGCGCACGTGCGCTTCTTCGGCCCCCAGGTCGTCAGCTCCGGCGGACAGAAGTCCCGGCGGCGGCCGGTCCCTGCGAGCAGCTCGGGCGGGAAGACCTTCCGGCACCGGCGGAGCTGACAGCGCGGGACGTCCTCGTCATCGGCGAGCGCGACCGTCTTTCCGTCACGGCTTTCGTCAGCCCCGGATTCGTCCTGGGGTGCCGGGGTGGCCGAACCCCGGTTCACCTGGGCGTTTTCGCCGGTCGGCAGGTCATCGTCGGTCATGATCCGATCGTACTTGTTTGAGTTAAAAAACTCAAAGCCATAGTTGTCGTTTTTTAACTGCGACTTGCGTTCACCGCCCCCAGGGGTGAGAATGACTGTTATCACCCCTGCCCCCGCCGACCGGGCGGACTCCGCAGACCGGGTGCGAAAACTGGGAGGCCCCGTGACGGAGTCGACCGGCTCGGCAGAGCCGGGGAAGGTCGTCCCCGTGGTGGTGTTCGTCGAAGTCGACCCGGCCGCGGTGCGGTCGCCGGACACCGCGGCGGTCTACGCCGTGGAGCGCGCGCTCGCCGCGGCCGAGACGGAGCTGACCGCGCCCACGCGCGGCGGAGGGCAGTCGCCGGTGCATGTGCGGCGGTTGGCCCTGCTCGACCTGGCCCTGAAGGAGGGCATCCTGGCCGTCACGGCGAATCTCCCCCGCGAAACCAAGGATCAGGAGCAGGAGAAGCGATGAGCAGCGAGAACGGCGTCAACGCCGAGAGCGGTCGCTCCGCCACCAGCGTGAAGCCGCGCGACACGCACGTCATGGTCGGCGACGGCGGCCGGGTCGCGGTCCGCTGGGGAACCGACGAGCAGTGGTACGTGCTGTCCCCCGAGGCCGCGTCGGCCGCGCTCGGTCCGCAGACCCGCGACCAGCTCGGCGAGCTTGGCTGGGTGGAGCGCCCGCACCCGCCGAGGTTCGGCCGGCACTCCCTGGACCTCGTGGCCCGCTGCCGCATGGCGATCGAGCAGTTCGACGGCGAGCCCAGCGGCGCGTGGTCGACGGGCGAGCAGGTGTTCGTGGCCTTGGTCCTCAAAGACAAGACCACGCTCGACGCGCTGGACTACACCGCGAAGCAGGCGGAGCAGCGGCTTATCGGCGAGGGCTGGGCGCCCAGCGAGCCGAAGGAGTTCAAACGGTGGCTGACCGCGATCCGCGTCGAAGTGGCGTTCCCCGGCTTCGTGACCGGGCAGGAGTGATCCGGATGGCCGACCTCTCCCCCGCCGCACAGGCGAACCTGGACCAGAGCGTGGCCCGCGTCGACGAAGGCGTCGACCGGTACACCCGGCAGATCGGCGCGCTGATCGCCGCGCACGGCAAGGAGGCGGCCGTGGCCAACTTCAACGCCTGGCTCCAGCGCCAGCCCGCCGACGCGGTGGCCGCGCTGGCCGCAGGCGCCTTGGCGCGCCTGGCCATGACCCCGCCCGCTGACCCGACCCCGACCAGAGGATGACCGACATGACCATGACGAGCCCCGCCCGGCGCTGGCTGGCCGATCCGACGACGCGGTTGTTCCTCCCGCTCACCGTGCTCTCGGTGGCGTTGCCGATCATCGCGTTCATCCTGTGGGGCACCGGGCTGGTGTTCCGCGGTGTTGCCGGTCCCGGCGCGATCGGCCTCGTCCTCGGCGTCGTCGTGCTGATCGACCGGTGGCGTGCGCCGTTGAGGAACATCGACCGGGCGCCGGCCATCGGTAGCGAGCGCGACTTCCGCGACGTCGCCTTCCAGGTCGACCGTCTCCTCGAGCGCGGTGACTTCACACGCGCGCACACCGCGACGGTCGCGATCTGCACGTGGCTCAAGGGCGAACGGCACTACGGCAGCAAGCGCCGTCAGGAGCGCCTCACGACCGCCCTGGAGAACTGGACCGCCCGGCGCGGCGAGTACGACAAGCGCGCCGAGTTCATCGAGCAGTAGGACCGCATGACCCTGCGCCTCCGCGCCCGCCAAACGCGGCTGAGCAGGACGAACTTCACCACGAACACCGGATGGAAGGACTTCGGAGATGACCAGCCAGGAAGTGCTCGAAAGCCCGCACGACGCGGTCCAGCAGGTGCTGGAGTTCGCGCCCGCCTTCGCCGCGGCGGTGCTGGCCGATGCCCCGGCCCGGCTCGACGAGTTGACGGACCGCCTGCGCGCCGCCGGTGACCCGGTCGCGGCGCTGCACGCCGTCGTCGAGGCGGAGGACCTGGCCCACGACGTCGCCCGCGTGAAGTGGCTGACCACGCACCTGACCAGCCCGGCCCGGTGGCTGGCGGCCAAGGTCGCCGCCGCCGCGTAGCCGAACCGCCGTTCCCCCCGGCCGTGCCGCCCGGCCCGGCCGGGGCTGGCTCAAGAAGGGAGCGAACTGGTGATCTCACCGGTGCCGCGCAGGTGCGCCCGCTCCCTCCGCGCTGGGCAGCCGCCCGGCATCCTCGAACTGACTCAAGGTGGACAACGATCATGATGACTCCGCAGACGCACACCGACGCGGGCACCGTGGAGCCGACCGCGTGGCTGGTGGAGCTGACCGAGGCCGGCACCGCGGCCGCGCGGTGGGTGCTCGGCACCGAAGAGCCCGGCATCGGCTTCTACGCCGAGGACGGCTTCGCCCAGCCGGGGGCCGTCGCCGGCGCGGCGCCCGACGAGGACGTCGCCGACTGGGTGGCCGAGTACCTGGGTGTCACCGGCGTCGAGCTGACCGAGGCCGGCGAAGGCCGCTGGTCGGTCGGGATCACGGGCTGACGCGATGCCGTCGACGAACGTGCTGTTCACCGCCGTCCGACCGCTGGTGCGAGCCTGGCGGCTGTGGCGGTGGAGCGGGACGCACGAGCCGCTGCTGCCCGTGCTGGACCCGGGCTGGGTTCGGGCGATGCACCTGAGCGCTGGGCTGGCGGTGCGCAACCCGCTCGATCAGGAGCCGTGGGTACTGGACCTGGTCGAGGTGTCCCGGCCCGACGTCGAGCTGATGGTCACGCTGACCGCGGTGCAGGGCGTCGTGCGGGTGGCGCTGGACTGGCCGGTGGAGCTCTACACCGCGGCGGCCGCCGACCTGGAAGCCAGCCTGATGCTCGACGAACACCAACGACTTCACGACCTGGACGACCGGAGGAACCCCTGATGCCCGAGACCAGCGGAACCAGCAACCTGATCGCTTCGATCCTCGCCATGCGCGACGGCGAACCTGCGGTCGTATGGGGTGTCGGCCCCGTCAGCGAATGGACCGCTGACGACCCGGCCGAGCAGATCCGCGACGCGCTGCGGGTGGTCCAGACGCGCAACGCGCTGGACCGTGCGACCGCGAAGGAGGGCGTGAAGCCGTTGGTGTTGCTGTTCGACGCCATGACGCTCGCGGCCGCCACGGCCACCCGCGAGTCCCGCGTCCAGCTGGGTGAACTGGCGGCTACTGGCCCGGCTGTCGACGTCCACCCGGTTCTGGACCGACACCCCGACCACGTGCACGGCACCGACTTCGCCGTGCTCCTGCGGGTGCTCGGCGACCTCAACGAGGGCATCGACATGGGGCCGGAGGACTTCGCCCAGGCCGACGAGTCCTACGTCGCCGCGCTGTTCTCGCTGCTGCGTCCACGGCTCGATGACCTCTCCGCTGCCGTCCTCGGCCCGGACTACGTCGCGGCGCCGGATGCGCCCCTCAACAAGGTCACGGAGGCTGCGCGGGAAGTTGTGCGGGCCGCTGACGGCGTGTGGGACACCGCGGTGGTGCGGCGCTGGAAGAAGCTGTGGGACCGGAAGCCGTCGGGCCAGGAGCCGCCCACGGTCCTGATCATCGAGGAGGAGGCCGGCCCGATCCTCCAGGGACCGACCGGCGGCGGTGAGCACGACGTCGCGGGGGCATCGAGCAGCCGCGCGGAGCTGCTGGCGCGGCTGATGTCCTGGCCTGGCACTCAGGTGCAGGTGTTCGACCCGAAGGCGAACGACGGCACGTCGCCGCTGCTGAAGTGGAACCCGTGGGCACGCAGCGAGGAGAGCGGCGACGCGGTTCTCGCGGACCTGCGCGCCGAACTGCTGCGCCGGGGTCACACGGATCTGGACCTGATCGAGGTCGACGACGTGTTGACCGCGAAGCGGATGCTCGGCCTGGACACCGGCCAGCCGTGGCACGCCGTGCGGGTGCACTTCCCCGGTGACCGCCTGGTCGACGCACACGAGATCGAGGAGGCGATCCGCGGTCGCGGCCGGGACGAGGCGCTGGCCAACGCCCGCTGGAACTGGCCGTCCGCCGACCGGGTCGACTACCTCGGACGCCGCTACGAGGTCGGCGACCCGGTGGTCGACGCCGCGGACCCGAACCGGCCGGGACGGGTCGTGTCGGTGCTGGACGGTGCCGCGATCGAGGACGGGCCGCGGCTGTTCGTCCGGTTCGCCGACGCCGACCAGGACGAGGAAGTCAGCCGAGACCGGATCCGCTACACCGGGCCGGACCCCGCCCAGGATGCCCGGTGACCCACGCCGGGACCTCCCTGTACCGGGCTGCGCGCCAGGAGATCGCCCCTGAACAGGGGTTTCCTGGCCCGCGGCGCGGGCATGTTCTTGATCGTCTGAGGAGTTGATCGTGAGTTCCGAGCTGGTGCCGACTCCGCAGCATGCGGTGACCGAGGTGGCCTCCGACGTGCGGGAGGCCGCCGACCAGCTGATGCACGAGATCGCCGCGTCGGTGGCGCTGCTGCCGGCGTTGCCGCCGCCGAACCCGTCCGACCGCTACCACCTGCGCTCGCTGACGACGTTGTGGCTGCTCAAGCTGTCCGACACCAGCCGGGCTGGCTACTTCCAGACGCTGGCGGACTGGCTGGCCTGGTGCGATCGGCATGAGCTCGACCCGTGCGTGGCACGGCGGGCCGACGCCGACGCCTGGGTGGCGCAGATGACCGCGCAGAAGCGCGGCAAGGGCCACGTCATCACCCACGTCCCGGCGTCCCGCTCGACGATCGGGAAGCGGCTGGCGGTGGTGAGCAGCTGGTACAAGTACCTGTCCTCCAACGACATCACGACCGGTAACCCGGCGGGCGCCGTCGACCGGCCGGCGCCGCCGAAGCGCTCCAGGCTGCCCGCGCTGGCCGCCGACGAGACCAGCATGTTCCTGGACTGGCTGGTCGAGCGTGCCGAGCGGCTGGACACCGAGGCGGCTTGGCGGGACTGCGCGCAGCTGCACCTGATGTTCGCCACCGGCCTTCGGGTGACCGCGGCGTGTCTCGCCGAGTTCGAGCACATCGGCTTCGAGGGCGGCTTCTGCGTGCTGCGGTACCGCAAGAAGGTCAAGGGGCGGGCCGACGAGTGGGACTGGGTGCCGCTGGCGCCGGACCTGCTCGTGGTGCTCAACCGCTACTGGGGCATCCGCGCTGAGCGGGAGAGCCGCGAGCAGGGCAAGCAGATCTCCGTCGACGAGCTGTCCGGGTACCTGTTCGTGTCCACCCCGCACCCGCAGCAGCCCGAGCGCACCGGGGGCCGCCCGTTCAACCAGAAGCACGTCGACCGGCGGCTGGAGACGCTGGCCAGGCAGGCCGGGGTGAAGGCGTGGAAGACGATCACCCCGCACTCCACCCGGCGCACCGCCGGGACGCTCGCGCTGGCCAACGGCGCGACTCTGGCCCAGGTGCAGGACCTGCTCGGGCACGCCGATCCTCGAACCACTCGCGGCTATGACGACTCCTGGCACCGCCTGGAGACCTCGCCGGTGTTCACCATCGCCGCGGTGTTGCGGCGCGAACACCAGAAGCACCACGGGCAGGCGCCGACACCGACCAAGCAGGCCACCCAGCAGCTCGTCGCGGCCGCGCGCGGACGGGGCGAATCGTGACCGCGCGGTCCCGGCAGGCCCACCAGCTCGCCGCCGACCTCAGTGAGCACTTCGGCGTGCCGTTCACGGCGGTCTACTACGGCGAACGCGACCGGCACGGCAACGGGGACTGGCGGGTCAACTGGACCGATGGGCCGACCGGCGCCGCGGTGGTCGCGGAGATCGGGCACCGCGCCGCGCGGTATCCGGCGCTCGAGGTGGCACGCCTGGGGTTCTGGCGCGGCCACACCGACCTCGCGCAGGCCGCGGCGCTGCTGGCTTGGCTCCCGCAGCACCCGGAGCAGTTCGACTTCCTCAACACGTTCACCGTGGACGTCGCGTTCGACCAGACCGCGTTCCCCGAGCAGCTCGACGAGCAGCTGCAGCACCGGGCCCGCGCGCTGCTGCGCGCGGGTGGTGGCTGGCTGTCCGGGGAGGTCATCCGCCTGCTCGGCGAGCACTGCGGCCGCGGCTGGGACCAGGTCGAGCAGTGGCTCGGCGACAACGTCGTCGATCTGGCCACCGTCCGAAAGCGCCGTCAGCGGCCTTGACCCCTTCTCACCACGTCCAGAACTGGAGCACTCCGATGCCAGGCATCGACCCCGACCAGCCCGGCCCGCACCTGGGTCCGCCCGACGTGAACGCCGCAGACGGCCGGTTCACCGTCTCCGCCAGCGGCGTCGTCCAGAGCACCGGGCGGGAACTGGTGCTCTGGCACTGCGGTGGCCCGTTCCCCGGCACCCCCTCGTGGACCAGCAACGACCGCCCCGACGAGATGGTCTCGCAGGGCCTGCAGCTGGCCCTGAGCCGCCCGGCCGGCCCGCAGACCGTGGTGGCGCTGCTGATGGACTACGACGCGTTCGGCAGGGTCACGGCCGTGCCGGACACCGCCGGACGTCTCAGCACGCTGCTGCGCACCGGCCCTGATCAGGACGTGCACCCCGTCCTGGTGAGCCCGCGCGACAACCGGCCCGCCGTGCATGGAGCCGATCTCGTCGAGGTGTTCACCGCGCTGCTGAGCCTGCGCGAGCACCACGGAGAGCTCACCACCGCGCTGCCCGCGCACCTCGCGGACGTCACCAGGGAAGTCCTCGCGACCATGCGGGGCAGCATGATGCCGACCGATCTGCAGCGCGCCGTCCGGCTGCTGCGAGAGCTCACCGCCGAAGCCGACCGCACCACCAACACCGGAGGAGACACCGTTCATGGATGAGGACTGGGAGCCTGGCCAGCGGCCCATGGCCATGCCGAGCCAGGACTCGCGGGGCCCGTCGTACGACGCGGCGGTGGAGCGCGCGGAGGCCGCGTTCGCCGCCGTCCGCGAGGTGCTCGGTGGCCGGCCGATCCTGGACAACGTCGGCGACCTGGCCCAGATCGTCAACCGGCTGCCGCCGGAGGTCGCGTTGCTGGTCGACGACCAGGTCCGCACCGACCGCGACACCCCGGCCACGGGCAAGCAGGTCGTGTCCGCCGTGGTCGCCGAGATGGCGATGGTCACCCTGCCCCCGACCACGCCGGTCCGTGACCACCACGGCCAAGAGCACGACGTGATCGAACCGGCCCTGCAGCTCGGAGTCCGGGTCCTGGCCACGCCCGACACGCCCGCGCCACGGCAGACCCGCGCCTATTACCTGCACGACCGGGCCGAGGAAGCCCTGGAGGACGGCGAGGTCGGCACCTACCTGACCTTGGTCGCCCAGCAGTTGACCCGCATCGCCGAGAACCTCGACACCGGGGTCACCCGCTGGTTCCCCATCGACCGCGACTTCCCTGAACTGGAGGCCGAGGCGTCCCGGCTGCGGGCCGTCGCCGCGTCGTTGACCGCCTACTCCCCCACCGCCGAGGCACTGGTCGACGACGACGACCTGGACGACGACCTGGACGACGACGAGGCCCTGCCCGACGACGAGGAGGACTTGGTGGTCGACCCCGCGCGGGCGGCGGCGACCGAGGAGACCTTGCGGCGCCTCCCCCAGACGCTGAGCGACATCCTGACCCTTCACCGCAGGGAGAACCCCAACCCGCTCAAGGACCTGGACGTGCTGGTCGACGGCGGCCCGCTGGCCGGCCAGACCCAGCACAACGACGGGCAGTTCTGGCACGGCGACGACTGGTACCCCGCCGTCGACGGCGTCGAGCACCACTACCGGCTCGGGACCAGGTCGAGCCAAGGCCACTCCACCACCCTGTGGTTCTACCAAGGCCTGCGGCACGACGAACCGCGCTGAGTCGACACGGCGTCCAACCCGCCTTCCCGTACTCCAATCAGGTACATAAGCACAGCTCAAAAACAAAACACGCGCTGCGCGTGTTACGTTTTTGGCAGACAGCAGCCGTACCAACCAGGAGGACACGATGGCCGAGTCGAAGCCGTTGCGGGGCGTCGGACGGATCGCGGAGCAGGACGACATCGCCCCCGAGGGGGAGGTCGTCACCGAGCAGCACGTCCGCGACTACCAGGCGAGCGTCGAAGAGGCGCACAAGGCGGTCGGTCTCCCCACCGACAACCTCTGGGGCTAGCAGGAACTGCGGATGCCTCCCCCTCCGCCCAACTCCGTTGTGGCCCGCATCCTGGGAACGGATGCGGGCCACAACGCTGTGTACGGTCCCGACGTGGACGCCATTGACGACGAGCTTCAGCAACCTGGCGACGCCAGCGACAGCGACGCAGAGGCCCGGCTTGCAGAACACGGCCTGATCAGCACCCAGGCGCTGGCCGCGCACTACGGCATCAAGCCGGGCAGCGTGCGGCGGCTCATGTCCGATCACCAGATCGGTGAGGTGCGGGGCTACCCGGCCGAGCAGGCGCTGAACATCATCCGGCCGGGACGGCACCCAGCACCAGGACCAGGGCGGGGACACCGGAAGAACACCGCGGCTCAGGACGATCCTCCGACGACCACCTCGACGTGAGGCACCGGAACCGGAGCGCGCTGGCCAGTGACGACCACACGACTTGGAGATCTTCCCGTGAAACACGGAACCATCGTCATCATCAAGCACGGGCACGCCCAGCACTGGAAGGTCGACATCCCGGCTCTTCTGCTCGCTGACACCGACGTCGCCCCGCCGGTCATCGACGGCGATGTCGACGCGCAGACCGCGGCCGCGCGGGTCCTGGCCTGGATGCGCGAGCACACCGAGTGGACCGCGGCCGAGGACTTCACCGAGGCCCCCTTCATGAACGACACGCGCGGCGGCCAGGTGCTCGTCATCAAGGACGAGCCGGCCGTAGCCGTCGACCCGGCTGAGGAGGCGGCCCGCCAGGCCGCGGAGGAAGCGCTCGGCACTCCGGGGACGCTGGGCTACCTGCGCCGCAAGCTGGCGAGCCTGGAACACCTGCCCGACGAGTTGCCGGTGGTGCTCGCGGCGACGTCGGAGGGCAACGGGTTCAAGCGGCTGGGCGACGTCGGCGACGGTGACGACCCCGAACCCGACGAGGACGACTTCGGTGTGCCGCACCCGGACGACGCCGACGAGTACGTCGACGGCGAGCTCCCGGCGCCGTGCCTGCTGCTGTGGCCTTCGTAACCGCCCGCGACCGAGGGAACCGAACCGTGACCGGCCAGCACGCCGAGAACCTGATCGACTGTCCTGGTTGTGGCGCTGCTCCGGGCAGTGTCCACACGGACGGGTGCACGTGGGCGATGTGCCCTGATTGCGGCGGCGAACTGCCGCACAGCCGCTGCCGCGCTCGACCGGCTGAGCGCGCGCGGCCGCCGAGCCGACCGTCGCTTTGGCACGGCACGATCCCCGGCTGCGATCTCGCCGCGGAACTCGGTTGGGACAACACGGATCCGAACGCCGGCGCCGACGCCTTGGTCAACGAGGCGATGCGCCTGGGTGTGCGCATCCAGACGGCCATCGCCCTGGGGATGTTCGTGTGGGATCCGGCCGAACAGCGTTACCGCGCCGGGGAGGTCGACGAACGGGTTCTCGACCTGCACATGAGCGGCCCGATGGACGGCATCGACCCACTGGCCGATGTCCGCGACGTCATCAACGTGGCCGCGCCGAACCCCTCCGATCCCACCGCGGGCAACACCCTGGACAAGGTGGACGATCTGCTCGACCAGTACCGCGACACGCTGGATGCCCTCGAACGCGGCCAAGATGGCGATGGGCCGAAGCGAGAGGCACCGTGATGCGCCCGGTGGAGATCTCCCCCGATGTCGCCGGCGTGCTCGGCCCCGAGCTGGTCGACCGGATGACCAGCGACGCCTGGGACCAGGTCGTGCAGTGTTGGGAGTGCGGCCGCCTGCTGCCGCCGGAGGAGCCCGCAGCGGTGTTGCTGCTGTGGCCCGTCGACGCCGCGGCGGGCACCGTCCAGCTACCGGTGCAGGTCCACCAGAACTGCGCCCGCTCGGAGATCCGCCGGACCACGGTGGCCGAACTGCAAGCCCGGACGGTTTCACAGCCAGCCGGGCCCGACGCGGACCTGGACGTGGTAGCCACCATGTGGGATCTCGGCGACGGCACCGGCTACCCGGCCCTGTTCATCTCTTTCCGCGACGAAGTCCTGCTCGGCGACGGCCCGGAGCGCATCGACGGCGTGGTCGCCGCGCTGACCATGTTCGGTTGGCATCCCGTCGACGCGCTCGCCGTCGTCCCAGGGCTCGCGCCGCACGGCTGGCGTGCCCGGTTCGGCATCGTCGATTTCGAGGCCGGGCGCGGGCGGCTGGAGCTGATCAACCCTGGCGGCGAGGTGGAGACCGAGGCCACCGTGTACGACGCACAGGGCTGGCTGCTGGCCGTACAGCAGCTCGGAGGCAGCGCGGTGATCATGGGCTCGAAGTACCTGTCGAACTGGTTGATCGAGGGGGCTGTCGTGGCCGCTGACCGCGCCGCGCGGAACGGGCGGCTCGTCGGCGGCATCGTGCCGGTCACCCTCCACAGCGCCCGATAAATTCCCTGAACAGCTGTTTCAGGCTAAAACACACGTAGGTTCAGCGCGGTCCACCGCGCGCTGCGGCCGGTCCCGGCAACGACGGGTTGTCCGGGACCGGCCGCGATGGATCACGCGGGCGACTGAAGCGGCGGCGTCGAAGTCGCGGTCGCGACCGGGTCGAAGGCTTCGGCCGCGCGGCGGGACGCGACGCGGATGCGTTCGGCAAGCGCGTCGTGCTCCAGGCGGGCCGCGTCGGCGGGGAGCACGGCCCAGTGGTCCACCGCCGAGTCGACGCTCCAGAGCGTGTGGACCGAAGGACGTTCCTCCAGCGCGTGCAGCTGCAACGCCTTGCCCGGAAGGACCAGCAGGACCGCAGGTGTCGGCTGGTGGTAGGTGAGGTCGACGACCGGAAGGATGAACTCCTCGTCGCCGTTGGCCAGACCCAGCCCCAGGTAGCTCACCGGACCGGTCACCTGCACGACCCGTTTGACGAAGTGCTGGTCGAGAGGCCGCAGGAAGTTCGGGTGGAGGAAGGCGATGACCTCGCCGGGCACGACGTGGCGAAGCCGCTGGCGTTCGATGGGCACGGGCGAGGCGAGCTCCGCGATGAGCAGGGCACCGCGCTCCAGCTGTTCCGCACGGTCCGCGCGGGCGTAGAAGCCCTGGTCCTGTCGCAGTTGCGCGGCGCGGGCACGCAGTGAGTCGACCGCGGTGCGGGGTTGACCGCCCAAGGCCGCCAGCGCCGCGAGGATTGTCGCCTCGGCGGTGCGGGCGTCGCTGGTACGGGCCTCGGGGGTGCGGTGGTCGCTGCGGTCCAGGCGGCGGCCGCCGTTGAAGTCCACCAGCAGCCGGCGCAGGTAGTCCACCACCACCCCGGGGTTGCGGTCGTAGACCGGCGGCAGCGGCTCCTCCAGCAGGCCGATCACCGCCTTCTGGACGGTCTCGGTCGTGGCGTCGCGTGTCGGATCGGCGGCCAGGGCGTGCAGTACCGCGGTGCGGTGCAGCGCGCGGACCGCGTCGGGGCGGCGGTGGTAGGCGTGCTCGGGGTCGTGCTCGTCGCGGTGGATCAGCGGGTCCTCCCACCGGCTGATCTCGGCCGGTAGGTCGACGGGCGCGACGCTCCAGTCCACCAGGCCGCCGCGACGGCCTGGCAGCCGCTCAAGGGCGTCGAGGTAGCCGAAGACCGCCTCGTCGGACAGGTCCAGTTCGGCACCGTGGGGATCGGCACTGTCCTCCAGCCGGTAGTCACCGAGGCGAATCGGGTGTGCCCCGGTGGCCACGTGCACTACGTACCACCGATGCGGGCGGTTGCGGTGGACCCGTGAACGGACCGCGAGGAAGTGCCCGGCCGGGGACAACCGCACGTCGGCGGCGGATTCGAGCAGGGCGAGGGTCGCCCTCACGCGGCTGCGCCAGACCTCCGTGCTCACCTCGGCGGTCGGCGGTGCGGCCTCGCGCAGCGACCGCACGGCGGCCTCGGTCGTCGTCCACGGCGCCGTCGACGCGGCGTGTGGCGCGAGGCGGCGACGGAAGAACCGCAGTGCTGGACGGGCGCCGGCGACGGGCACGCTGAGATCCCCGGGGCCGCCGTACTTGGGGTCGACCTCGCGGTAGCACGTGCGGCACACCACTCCGGTGGCGGAGTCAGCACCCTTGCCGTGGGCGTGGCAGCAGGCCGTGAGCGGAACGAGGTACTCGTCGCCGTAGTCACCCAGGAGGCGCGGGGCGGGGTCGGTCAACGGGACCAGCAGGTCCCCGTCGGTGTCGATGCCACGGACCCGGTCGGCGAGAACCGGGCGGACTCGGAGATGGCGGCCGTCCTCGAGCACGACGTCCACGGCGTCAGCGGGGCTGGCGGGGGTGGGCATGGGAAGCATCCCTTCGGAACAGGTGGGGGTGGACCGCCAGTGGCGGTGAGGAAGGACTGGTGGACCTGGCGTGGAGCCGCTCAGGTGTGGGCGACACCGATCGAGACCGGTGAACCGGGTGCGGCTGCGCGGCGGGGTCGACGTGCTCTCGCCCGCCGGCGCCCGTGAGGGGGCTGATCGGCGGTGATGCGGCCGCTGGCCGGCTGGTCGTGGCGATCGCCGGACGGCTCCTCGACGAGCACGTTGTCGTCGGGCCTCCGCCGGTGACGGATCGGGAGTCCGTCCGGTCGACCGGACGGACTCCGACGACCTTGTGTGCTTCGGCCGCGGCGTGTGGTGCGGTTGGTGTGGCCGCGCTCCGAGCGGCCGGTCCCGGTCAGCGCGCCCGGCGGGCCAGCCTGTCGGGATCGAGGATCAGCGCGCTCTTGCCCTCCAGGCGCAGCCATCCGCGGCGCGCGAAGTCGGCCAGCGCCTTGTTCACGGTCTCCCGGGAGGCGCCCACGAGCTGAGCGATCTCTTCCTGGGTCAGGTCGTGATTGACACGCAGCCTGCCCGCCTCGTTGCTGCCGAAGCGGTGCGCGAGCAGCAGCAGCGCCTTGGCCACACGGCCGGGCACATCGGTGAAGATCAGGTCGGCGAGCGTGGAGTGCGTTCGCCGCATCTGCCGGGCCAGCGCACGCAGCAGCTCTTCGGCGATCTCGGGCTGGCGGCTCATCCAGCGCCGCAGCGCGGCCCTGTCCATGCCAACCGCGCGCACCTCGGTCACCGTGGTCGCGGTGGCCGCGTACGGGCCAGGGTCGAAGATCGACAGCTCGCCGAACATCTCCGACGGGCCCAGGACCCCGAGCAGGTGCTCGCGGCCGTCGGAGGTCGTGCGCCCGAGCTTCACCTTGCCCGACTGGATGATGAAGAGCCGGTCACCGGGCTCGCCTTCGGCGAAGACCTCGTGGCTGCGGGGGAACTCGAAGGCCTCGCCGCCGACGACGTCGGCAACGGCGAGGGCCTGGTCGGTGACGGGCAGGCGAGCGGCGTGGGTAGCAGACATCGTGCAGCTCCAGGTCGGTCGGGTGCGTGTTGACCCCGCGAGCAGGAGCGCGCCACCCCGCCCCGCACTGGCTGTAGTTCGCCGTGCGGGGCGGGGTGGTGTGCTTGGCTGAGCGGGGCGACACGCACCCGACCGGACGGAGAGCCGATTTCCGTCACGACGAAGCGCACTGCGCGCATAGTTCCGGCTGTAGGGCGGTCACCTCGTGGGCGGCCGGGTGGCGTGATAGCGCTCGATAAGCCGGGCGAGCGCTGGTGGCACCAGGAGCGACGCTCGCGCGTTAGCGCCCAGAGCAGCGGTTTCGAGCTAAAACACACGTTCCTTGATGCGGCGGTGTCGGCGCGCCTGGTCTTGCCGCCCGTCTCACGACGGTCGCGTTCAGCGTCAGGCCGCGTGCTGGGGATTGATCCGGTGCAGCCGGGCGCGGAACCGCTCGCGCTCGGCGTCGTCGCGTTGGACCGGGACGTGGCAGCCGGTGTGCAGGTCGAGGTGGCCCCAGATTCCCTGGTGGGCTTCGTTGTGGATCCACCGGCCGCACACCAGCACCGAGACGGTCCGGCCGGGCGCGGCGATCGAGGTCACCTCGTGGTAGTCGCGGGCGAAGATCCTGTTCACCTTGCCGGGCAGGTTGAGCACGCTGCCCTGCCGCACCAGCCGGCCGGAGGCGGTGCGGTGCCAGTGCTCGTCCTCGTAGCCGCCGAGCACGGGGTAGGCCTCCATGACCTCCCACGGGTGGGTGTGGGGCTTCGAGGTCTCCGCGTTGCGCAGGTCGGGCCGGTGCCAGATGTTGATTTTCACCGTGAGGTCGGTGGTCATGGCGACCACGAACTCGGCCTTGTAGGCCAGCGGCACGCCGGCGGCGTCGTCGTCCGGGCTCGGCACCAACCACCAGCGGACCGGGTCGGTGAACTCCTCCCAGGTGAGCGCGGGCTGCGACGGGGCGTGAGCGGCGAGCCCGGCGGCGGCCGCGGCGTACAGCTCGTCGTCCAGGGTGATGTTCGGAATGATCTCCGTTGCAGTGCTCATGCCAACAAGATTCGACCGGAAACCCTTGGGAGAGAACGGGTTTCCCGTTTCCACTATGGAGCGTGCGTGCAGGAAACACCCGGCGGCCAGCGTGACCAGGGCATCGGAGAAGGCGCGCGCCGAGGGTTTCCTGGACCAGGAAACCGCGGAAACCCCTCCTACTCCCCCAGGCCGAGCAGGAGGACGTGCCCAGGGTCGAGCCCGCGGTCACGGGCACGGTCCTTGGCGGCCGCCAGGCGGGCCTGCATCTCCAGGGTGCGGCCGTAGCGGACGGTGGCGGCCTGGTGGTGCACACCGGGGTCGGCCAGAGCGGCCGGGCCGCGGTTGACCAGGCTGCAGTGCTCGCAGGTCGCCTCGACCGCGGTCGACGGTGCCGCGAACGTCTGGCCGCAGGTCGCGCGCACGCAGGTCACTTCGGCGTCGTGCGGTTGCAGCTCGAACGGCGTGACGAGGTGCTGGACGCCGCACTGACTGCACCGCAGCTCGGCCGGCCTGCTCCAGTCGACGCTCTTGTCGCGGCGCATGGTGTAGCTACCCGAGCCCGGCGGGGCCACGAGCTCACACGAGGGGCACCGGGCGTACCAGGTCCAGATCGACGGACCGACCAGCCGGAATGCCGGCGCGGGCGGGGGGTCGACTTCGACAACCGTCAGGGCTGCCGGTTGGACGGCCGTGCTGGTGGTCGTGGTCGGCCACTGCGAGTTGATCTGGTCAATGGGGACGGCGTAGATCTCGGCGAGCACCACCATCACGCGTTCGCCGACCTCCGGGGTGCGCCACGTGAACGGCAGGCGCCCGGCCTCGAGTTCGCTGAGCATCGAGTGCGAACACCGCACGACCGGCCGCACGAGCAGGGTGCGGGCCCGCGCGGCGGCCGTCTTCAGCGTCAGCCCGGCCTGGCGACGCAGTACGGCCAGGTCGACCTCCTCCGCGGGCACGCAGGTCAGTTCACGGGGATGGACGCCCACAGCGCTGGCGAGGGCCTTGAGCCGCGCTGGTTCGGGCACGGTCCGCCCGTGCAGGTAGGCCAGGACCTGCTGGCGGCTGATGCCGACGCGGGCGGCCAGCTCGTCGACGGACAGCCCTGGCTTCGGCCGGTCCTCGCGTGGGACGGCGCGCCGGAACTCATCCAGCGCCTGTGGGGCGAACGAACCCTGTCCTCGCATGTCCTCAGCCTAGACCACCACACGTGCAGTTTAGGCAGAAAGTGCAGCTAGACAGCTTTGACGCTGACTGACGGTTCGGGCGGTGCCGTACAAGGCGTTATACGAATGGCATGCCGAGGCCCTCCGGCACGGACTGCCTCCGAGCAGATCATCGGACATCTTGATAGCTGATAGTGACTGGTTGATCGTGGATTCGCGGCTCGGCCCGCTTGCTGTCCGTGCTCGGCTGGCGACACGCTGGTGGGCATGACGACGCAGGCGGCGGGCTACCGGGACGTGTTCGCCGTGGCGGAGTTCCGGCGGCTGTGGTTCGCGCACGTGCTCTCGGTGGCCGGGGACCAGCTGGCCAGGGTCGCGCTGACGGTGCTGGTGTTCGACCGGACCGCCTCGGCCGGGCTGGCCGCGCTCACCTACGCCGTGACGTACCTGCCCGACCTGGTCGGCGGCGCGACGCTGGGCGGGCTGGCCGACCACTACCCGCGGCGCACGGTCATGGTGCTCGCCGATGTCGGGCGTGCCGGGTTGGTGGCCGTGATGGCGGTGCCCGGCGTGCCGTTGCTGGCGCAGGTCGGGCTGCTGGCGGTGGTGCAGTTGCTCGCGGTGCCGTTCGCCACGGCGCGCCAGGCGGTGCTGCCCGACGTCCTCGCCGGCGACGAGCTCACGGTGGGGCTGGGGGTGTTCGCGATGACGTACCAGGCCGGGCTGGTCATCGGCTTCGGCGGCGGCGCCGCGGTAGTCGCCGGGCTGGGCACCTCAGGCGCGCTGTGGGTCGACGCGGCCACGTTCGCGGTGTCGGCCGCGGTGATCCGGTTCGGGCTGCGGCCACACGCTCCGCGCGGGAGCTCGAGCGCGCAGGGCACGTGGGCGAAGGTCCGGGCGGGGTGGCGGGTGGTGGCCGATGACGGGCGGTTGCGGTCGCTGCTGGCGCTGGCGTGCTGCTCGGGCTGGTACGTGGTGCCCGAGGGCCTGGCCGTGCCGTACGCGGCGCAGATCGGCGGCGGCCCCGCCGCCGTGGGCTGGCTGCTCGCGGCCAACCCGGTGGGCATGGTGGCCGGGATGGTGCTGCTCAAGCGGGTGCCGCCGTCGCGGCGGCTGCGGCTGCTCGGGCCGCTGGCGGTGGCCACGAGCCTGGTGCTGCTGCCGACCGGATGGGCGCCGGGTCTGGCGGTCACCGTGGTGCTGTGGATGGTCAGCGGGGCGTGCTCGGCGCACAACATGATCGTCCAGGCGGCGTACGTGACGACCGTGCCGGAGGCGCTGCGCGGCCGGGCGGTCGGCGTGGCGATGGCGGCCCTGCGCGCGGCACAGGGCCTGGCCATCGTCCTGGCCGGTCTCGCGGCCCAGTTCTTGCCGCCCTCGCTGGTGATCACGGCCGCGGCCGCCGCCGGTGTGCTCGCGGCGACCGTGGCGGCCGGTGCCTGGTCTCGTGCGACTTCGCGTGCGGCCTCGTCCGCGCCGGCACCACAGCGGCGGGACGAGGCCGACGACGACGTCTCGGGTTGAGCGGCGTGGTCGAGAGCGGTTGTCGGGTTCGGTCCGGGGTCACCGGGTCCAGTTGACGTCGTTGCGCACGACGGTCACCTCCTCGTCGTGTCATTCGGCCGCGAAAGGGGCCGTGAACAGGGGTTTTGAACGAAGCGCCGGAGCTGCGGCCGAGCAGGCCGGACCGGCGAGCGGGGTCACCAGTTCACGTCGCGCATGGCGGGCACACCTCCTCCCTTGAGGAGAAGCCTGTCCGTTGGGCTAACCGGGTGGCTTTCCGGTCGCGCCCACCATCGTCCCTGGTCGCAGCGGCGACGCCGCGTACAGATTCGGTTACGGTGAGGGCCGGAAGCGGGCAAGCTGCGCTCTTTTTGCAGGTGAGGGCTGGTGCTGGGGCGGATCGGCAGACCATACAGATGGGTCACGGGCTGGGGCCTGTGGCAGGCCCCGTCACACGTCCGGACCTACGTGCTCGCCGCCTACGTCGTCGCGGTGGCCGTCGCGGCCGCGACCGCGTTCCTGCTGCCGGTCACCGGTGCTGACCTGATCCGGTTCGCCGTGCTCGCCGGGTGCGCTGTCGTCTACATCGAGGTCACCCGCCGGATTGAGCGGCAGCGGGAGTACTGGCGCGGCGCGGTCTCGCCCTACCTGGACACGAAGTCGGTGTGGAGCTTCGCCGCGGTGCTGGTGCTGCCGCCGGCGCTCGCCTCGGCGATGGTCGTGCTGACCTACGCGGTGGCCTGGTGGCGTATCTGGCCACGTGAACGGCCAGTTCCCTTGTACCGGTGGGCTTTCTCCGGTGCGACGGTGCTGTGCGGCACCCAGGCCGCGGTCGCGGTCCTGGCGCTGGGCATGCACACCTACCCCGGCGTTCCGGACCCGACGGTGTTCGCGGGCCTACCCGAACTGGGCGTCGTCGCCGCTGCGGCCGTGCTGCGCTGGGCGATCAACGCGGGCTTGGTGATGGCCGCGATCCTGATCAGCAACCCGCAGGCCAACGTCACCGACCTGTTCAAGAACTTCTCCGAGCACCTGCTGGAAGCCGGGTCGATGGGCTTGGGCCTGGTCGCCGCGACGTTGGTGCTGCACAACCCGGCCGTGCTGGCCGGGGTGGTGATCGCCCTGGTGGCGATGCACCGCGGTCTGCTGGTGCACCAGTACCAGCGAGCGGCCCGCACCGACACCAAGACCGGGCTGGCCACGGCCGGGTGGTGGCATGAGCTCGCCGAGCAGGCGCTGGCCCGCGCCCGTGACCGGGACGGCACCGTCGGCGTGCTGATCCTGGACCTGGACCACTTCAAGGACGTCAATGACGGGCACGACGAGCACGGCGGGCACCTCGTCGGCGACCGGGTCCTCGCCGCGGTCGCCGACGCACTGCGTGAAGAGACCCGTGAACAGGACGTTTGCGGGCGTTGGGGTGGCGACGAGCTGGTGGTGCTGATCCCCGACGTCGGATCGCGGCGCAACCTGCTCAACGTGGCCGAACGCATTCGCCGCCGGATCCGCTCGGTGGTCGTCGAGGTCACCGGCGCCGCGCAGGACGGCCAGGACGCCGTGGAGGTCAAGGACCTCACCGCGTCCATCGGCGGCTCGATGTTCCCCGTCGCCAGCGTCGAGACGGTCGACGACCTGCTGTCGATGGCCGACGTCGCGCTGTACGAGGCCAAGCGCGCCGGCCGTAACCAGACCTGCCTGAGCCCTGCGCCGATCCCCGAGCAGACCACCGGCGCGGACGCCGTCGGCTGAGCCGGATACACCTCAGAAAAAGGCGGATGAGCTGGCATTACACCGTTAATTCAAATCATATGATCTGAATTTTTGGAGAGGCCCGGCGCTGCGACGGCGAAGCCAGCACCTGCGCGGACCGCTGCACGCAGGTGTCACCGTGACCTCCGCGTGCAGCGGCCGCTGCCCTGAACTGGGCCTTAACCGGTGATGCCGAGACGGGCCAGGAAGGGGCCGGTGCGCAGCTGCCCGCCGACCAGGGCGAGGTACAGGCCGGGGTCGGTGCCGCCGCGGGCCAGGACTTCGCGGAGCGCGTCGCCGGCGGCGCGACCGGGGCCGCCGAGAGCGGTGAACGCTTCGTGCAGCTGGGCTGCGAGGGCATCGGACCAGCTGTAGGCGTAGTAGGAGGCGTCGTAGCCGCCCACGAGCGAGTGCCGGAAGAACGCGGTCAGGTAGCGGGGCGGGACGGTGTCGGCCAGGCCAGCCGCGGTCAGGACCTGGTGCTCGAAGGCCTCCACGTCGCCGATCTCGTCGTCGGGGCCAATGGAGTGCCACGCCAGATCCAGCAGGGCCGTGGCGATGTCCTCGACCAGCCGGTAGCCGACGCCGTGCCGGGTGGTGGTGAGTGCGGCCGCCAGGTCGGCGGGCATCGGGGCGCCGGTGACGTGGTGGCGGGCGTAGCCGGCCAGCAGGCCGGGGTCCAGCGCCCACATCTCCTGCACGACCGACGGGGCTTCGACGACGTCGCGCGGCAGCCGGCTGAAGCCGCTGTCGCCGGGGTAGCGGACGTCGCTCAGCATGACGTGCACGACGTGCCCGACCTCGTGGAACACCGTCACCGCCTCATCGGCGGTGAGCAGCACATCGCCGCTGTTCAGAGCACTGTCCGGGTGCGGGGGCAGGTTGAGCGACAAGCAGACCACCGCACGCTGATCGAGCAGCCGGGACTGCGCGGACAGCTCGGTGCACCAAGCCCCAGGCCGCTTGCCGGGCCGCCGGTGCAGGTCGGCCAGGACCAGCCCGAGGCGGCGGCCGTCGTGGTCGACGGCCTCCCACGTCAGCACGCCGGGGGCGTGGACGGGCAGGTCGAGGCGTTCGCGCAGCTGCATCCCGTAGAGGCGGTGGACCAGCTGGCGCACGCCGTCCAGGACGGCGGAGAGCGGCAGGTACTCGCGCACGTCGGCGACGTCGGCGCCGCGGCGGGCCTGGTCGGCGAGGAACAGCCGGTCGGCCGCCGCGACCGGCCCCGAACCGGTGGTGAGGGCGGTGTCTTCGGCGGCGGCCTGGCGTACGGCCAGCGGTGCCAGTTCATGCAACAGCGTGGCGACGGCCTCCGATGATCCGGCGGTCTGCTCGGCCAGCACGTAGTCGGCGTGGTGGGCGTAGCCGAGCAGGCGCGCGCGGGTGGCGCGCAACCGGTACAACTCGACG
The DNA here is from genome assembly GCF_043632865.1 of Lentzea sp. JNUCC 0626. Classification (NCBI taxonomy): domain Bacteria; kingdom Bacillati; phylum Actinomycetota; class Actinomycetes; order Pseudonocardiales; family Pseudonocardiaceae; genus Lentzea; species Lentzea sp. JNUCC 0626. Next base: position 127,833 of record NZ_CP171636.1, on the reverse strand, counting down.
GCCAGGTGGCGGGTGTCGTGCGCGTCGCCGCGCGAACAGCGCGAGACCGAAGCGGCGTGAACCCGGCGGCGCAGCCCTGGGTCGGCCAGGCGCGCCAGGATCGGCTGCACGGTCGGCGCGGACAGCGTGAGCAGCCATCCGTCCTGGTCGCGCTCGGCGGCGGCCGCGGCCGCCGCGGCGACCTCGTTGTCGTCCAGGCCCGCGAGCTCGGCGCGGTCGGTGACGTGCACCGCGGCGGCGGCCAGGCCGGCCGACAGCCGGGCCTCGATGGCCACCTCGAGTTCGGCCTCGTGGGCGGTCAGCGTCCGCAACCGGTCGCGGGCGCCGTCGTCCAGGTGCGCGCCGACGCGGACGAACCGCCGGTGCACCCGGTCCAGCAGCGCGGTGTCCTCTTGGTCGAGGTCTAGTTCGGCGCGGCGGGCGTGCACGGCGGCCACCCGCGCGTACAGCCGTGGGTCGAGCCACGCTGCGGCGTCGGCGGCAGCCAGCAGCGGCGTGACCACCGCGTCCAGGGCGTGCCGGGCCGGGGTGCCGGCCGTCTTGAGCAGCACCGACCACAGCTGCCTGACCGGCCAGAGCAAGGCGTGTGCCCGCTCGATGTTCACGACGTCGCCGAACGCGGGCGGGTGCTCGGCGGTGCTGACGGCTTCCAGGGCTGCGGCGCGGGCGTCGACGGCCGCCCGGACGGCGGGCTCGATGTGCTCGTCGACGACCAGGTGCAGCGGTGGCCATCCCAGCGGCCACGCTGCGGCGAAGGGGTCGGCGGCCTCGGGCAGGGCGGTGCGCAGTTCCACAGCAGTCCTCCTGGGTGTGGTCGGTGCCAGCTTGGCTGGTCACCGTGGGGAGATCGCGGGCGAACGCACGCCCGTCGACCTTCTGAACAGCAGAAAAGGCTCCGGGCCGTCGTCCACGTGCGAAGTGGTCGACGGCCCGGAGCCCTCAGATGATCATGACCTGACGGTTGCCGCGGTCATCCGGCGGCGCCGAGGGCGTGAACGTCGGCGGCGGAGCTCTCCAGGCGGTGACGGTGCATCCAGGCACGCGCGCCGAGGATCTCCAGCCGACCGAAGGACGAGGTCGGTTCGGGCACGTCGAGCAGCCGGTGCAGCTGCGGGTGGTGGTAGGCGAAGAAGCGGGTGAACATCTCCGCCTCCCGGTCGAGGGTGACGTCGTCGGCGGCGGCCCACTTCGGCTTCACCAGTTCCGGCATCGCCTCGACCACCCGGTCCATCAGCACGAGGTTGGGGCGCAGGCCCAGCGGCGGGTCGACGTGCCGGGAACATGCCCGGTCGATGTCCCGCCCGGCCGAGGCGGCCTCCGGGGAGTAGTCACGGTCGTTGGTGCCGGGGACGGGAAGCAGGTGGTCGAGCAGGCGCTGGGCGAGCGGGACGAGCAGGGGCAGGAAGTGGGCGGCCTGGACGGCGTTGAGGTAGGGCCGTTCCTTGACACCGGAGTCGATGACCCAGCACAGCAGGTCCGGCACCGGCTCGAACCACTGGTGCGGGCCGCCGTTGCGCGAGAACGACTTGCCCGGGAAGTGGGCCTCCCACTCCGCGGCGGTGCAGCGCCCGTGGATCGGCGTGTTTCGCCAATCCCCGCAGTGGAAGCCCAGTTCGCCGGTCCGGGTGTTCAGCAGGACGTGCTGGTAGCGGCCGGCGTTCGCGCCCTCGGGCGGCGGGCCCACCAGGGTGGAGCCGACCTCGTCGTAGCGGCGCATCCACCGGTCGATCGGCTCTCTGGCCGGGATCGGTGGCAACCCGGCGGCGTCGATCTCGAGGACGGACACGGTGGGCACGGAGGTCATCGAACGCTCCTGGTGGTCGACGCGAAAAAGCTCAGTAACGTTACATAGTAACGATTACTGAGCCGTCGGCAAGGGGGACTGAGTTCGGTCAACACTGAAGCAATAGAGATTGATGAGGATGATGCGCGCGGCGAGAAACCGGTGGGGAACAGGAGAAATGCCGTCGCGAGGCGGCACACCGCGCCCCTGGGGCAGGGCGCGGTGTGCGGTCAGAACAGGCGCATCCGCAGCGGCATGCGAGGGCCGCCGTTGCGGAGCCAGTACCGGATGTCCTGGTGCGCGGTGTACATCCAGGCGGCGAAGCCGATGGCCGCGATCAGCACGGAGGGCACCCCCGGCCACCAGCCCCACCAGGCGCTATCGAACAGCCAGTGGAGACCGCCGGTGACGATGAACCAGAGCACCGCGGCGATCAGCAGACCGATCGCGAGCGCCTTGCCATAGAGCTTGGGTGCGTGCATCAAGCGGGTCGCCCGGCCAGGCGCGGGCGCGGTCGGCTGCATGTCGAACTCGAAGCGCGGGGGGCGGATGCGCACGGGGTCCTCGTCCTCGTCCTCGGTCTCGACGTCGTCAACTGGGCGGGACCGCGGCTGCGGCCGCGGGCGCGGAGGCGTGGGAGCGGCCTGGGGCTCAGCGCGCTGCTCAGGTGCGGGAGGCGGCGGCGTGCTGCCGAGGCTTCCGTCCGTCGTGGGCGCGCCGTCCTCCCGGGCCGCGCTGGACGCCCAGCTGCCGAGCTGGCCGCGGTGCTGGTCGTAGAAGCGCATCTTATCGGCGACCTCGGCCTCGTTCTTGGAGTGGCGTCGGGCCATCTCCTCGAACTGGGTGCGGTTGGTCTCCCAGAACTGCTCGTTGCCGAGTTCGAGCATGTCGAGTTCGTGAGCCATCCGGATCGGATCCCTGCTCTGCTCACTCACACGCGGCTCCCTAGGTCGGACTCCGCCATTGTCCCGCACTGCCATCACCTGAACCAATCCACTGGAAGTGCGGCGCTCCGGCCGGGTGGCCGGGGCGTTGGCGCACAGGTTGCCTACTTGTTGTCGCTGGTCGGTGCGTGGTGCGGCAGGTACCAGCGCGCACCGCGGTTCTTGCCGTCGAGCACGACTAGGTTGCGGTGCGACAGGTCGCGCAGCCGCTGCCGGATGGCCTCGGGCGAGGGCTTCTTGCCGGTGGCCTTCTCGATGGCGGCGGCGATGTCGGCGTTCTGCGCGCCCTTGTGGGAGTGGCGGCCGATGACCTCCAGGGCCGCGACGGCGATGGCGTCGTCGTCGGCGAACCGCTTCGGGTCCTCGGTGCGCATGGTGGCCGCGGCCAGGGACACCCCCTTGGGGATGGCGTCGATCTCGGCCTGCAGGGCGGCCAGGTCGGCGATCGCCGGGCCCATCTGGGTGTGCAGCTGCTCGGTGAGCATGCCCGACCGCTTCTCGCGGGCGGAGTCGCTGTCTCCCAACGGGATTCCGGCGTCCGCGAACACGGCGCCGGTGTCGAGCTCGGGTGCGGACGAGACCACGGGGTCCTCCTCGGTGTCGGAATCGAAGGTGATGCCGGACACCGTGAGGCGTCCGTCGAGCATGGCGTCGAGCCAGCCGATGTTGGTGGTCAGCGCGCGGATGACCTCGTCGGCCTCGGCCTCGGTGGCCGGCGGCACGGTGATCCGCGGCGACATCACTTCCTGCGGGGTGAGCATCGGGTTGTCCGGGATGATCACCTGCCGCTTCGCGTACGCGTCACCGGCGGCCTGGGCCGACACGGCGTCGAGCTTGGGCCGGAACGGGGCGTACAGAGCGGCGATCAGCGGGATGTCGCCGAGGTCGTCTTCCACCTCGTCGTCGGCCTCGCGCACGAGAAACCCGCGGAAGTGCGTCATCTCGCCGGTCTCGCCGTCCTCGATGACGGTCTCGCCAGCGAGGAACTTCGACGCGTCGGCCTGCAGCAGGTCGGCGTTGGACAGCACGAACCCGGCCTCGTGCGCCTTCTTGACCTTCATCAGGCGGCGCTGGGCGGCCTGGGAGATCACCGACTGGAAGCCGTGGCCGTAGTCGGTCTGGATGCCGCGCTGGCCCCAGAACTTCAGCGAGATGCCCTGCGAGCGGGCCTGCTTGGTGAGGTTGCCGAGGAACTCGTTGCAGCGCTCGGAACCCAGCTCGTCCCACAGCGCCGGGAGCTCGTCGATGATGATCACCAGGACGGGGGCCGTCCTGGGCGAGACGATCGCGGACTTGTTGTAGGCGCGGCCGCGGGCGTTGGCGATGTTGCGGACGGCCTTGAGCATCTCGAGCGCGTCGGCGGCCTCGGTGGCCAGCCAGTCGATGCAGCCGCCCCACGGCTTGAAGTGCTTGCCGCGCTTCGCCGAGACGTCGATCGCCCAGATCACGACGTCGTTGCACGGCAGCAGCGAGCAGATCTCGCAGTTGATGGAGCTGGTCTTGCCCGAGCCGGTGAACCCGACGCCGAACTCGTGGTAGCAGCCGTAGCCCTTCTTGTAGATCTGCTCGTAGGCCAGGGACTGGTCCGGCTTCACGCCGGCGAGCACCTTGTCCCGGATGGTGGCCATGCCGGGCAGCAGGTGACGCAGGTGCTCAGGGATCGGCACGGCGTTGGAGGTGTCGCCGGACAGGCGGTGCTCGACCGCGGACTGCACGAACTGGTTCAGCTCGGCCAGGTGCTCGACGATCGGGTGCAGCACCGGCGCGCTGGCCGACCACTGCTTCTGCCAGATGACCTCGATGACGACGTGGTTGACGTCGTCCTCGTCGTCGAGGATCGTGACCGCGCCCTGGCGGGTCTTGCCCGGCAGCTCGGCGGCGATCTTCTTCGGCCCGAGCGCGAGCATGGTCTCCGCGGACACACCGGAGCCGGTGAGGTCGACGTGGTAGCGGATGCCGATCTGCTGGTTCTTGGCGTTGTGCATCGGCTCGCGGCCGACCATCCGGGCACCACGGAACCCGGCGCGGGACAGGATGCCGTTGTCCTCGTCCTCGTTCTCCGCACCGTTCCAGTCCTCGAAGACCGGGCGCTCCGCCAGCGCCGGCTTGCGCACCTTGCGGCGCTCGGCCCAGGTCACGTGCGAGGCGATCGCGCCCAGCAGGCCGGTGCCGCCCAGGAACGGGTCGAACGGGCCGACGAGGCTCGCGATGGCGGTCCAGGTGGCGGCGGCCAGGCCGTGGTAGCCGATGAGCTTCTGCTCCTCGGTCGACAGGCGTCCCATCCAGGTGTTGATGGCGGTGATCAGCGCGGAAGCGCCGCCGACGGCGGCGGCGATCTTCGGGTCGAGGTAGTGGTAGGCCGACGCGGTCGCCAGGGCCTCCACGTTGATCGCGAGCGGACGGGAGTGGTGGGCGTTCTTCCACGCCAGCGCCACGAGAGCGTCCTTGCGCTGCTTGCGCTTGCGCGCCCGGTTCTCGGCCCGTCGCTTCTGGCGAGGCGACTTCGGCTTCGGGGTTGCCTTCTTGCTCATGTTCACCGCCTTCTCTGATCAGCTCGAGGTCTATGCACTGGTTGATCAGGGACGACACCCGCCCGAGGGTGGTGGTGCAGTGGGGAGAGGCTGCGGCCTCGGGCGGGATCGACCTGGATCAACCGGTCAGGCGCCGAAGAAGCTCGACTCGTCGCGCATCGTGCGGCCGCGCTCGCCGTCCTTCTCGAACCGGTCGCGGTAGAGCTTCATGAAGTCCTTGGTGGAGCCCGCGGTCATCTGCATCGCCACGGCGATGGTCATGCCGGCCATGTAGAGCTTCTCCAGCGCGCGGGGGTCCATCTTCTCGATGACGTCCATGCGCACGGACAGCACGGTGATGCCCTCGGCACCAGCGCGCAGCGCCCCGGACAGGCGCATCAGCATCTGGATCCAGTCGTAGTAGTCCTCCGGCTGGTACTCCGCCAGTTCCTGGAAACCGCGCTGGATCAGGGCAACGGGGTCGGTGGCCATGGGTCCTCCTCGTGTAGCGGCGCCGTTCGGCGTCCGGGTGTTGCTGGACTCACCGCCACCGGCGGTGCTGCGGGGTTCTGCGGTCGCCCCGGAGGGCATCTCGAAGACACGTCGTCCCTGTTCAGGGCTGGAATCGGTGGTGCTGTCGGTCTTCTTGCGCTCGGGCGGGATGGCGTACTCGGCGTAGACGTCCTTGCCCTTCCAGCCGGGCACGTAGACGTCGCCGGGCGTGCGGTTCTTCAGGTCGTCGACGATCTGCTCGTTGGTCCGGCTCTGGCCGGCGGGGCCGCGGGGCTCCTTCCTCTTCGGCGTGTTCAGGACCTCGCGGGCCTTGGCCATCGCCTCTTCCTCGGCGCGGACCGCCGCCGCCGGCGTCGCCCGCATGGCCCTGAACAGCGCGTTCCTGGTCGTGGGCGGCGCGACGACCGCAGCGGCCCTCAGGGCCGCCCGGCCGGTGCGGTTCCAGCCACGCGAGATCGCGTGCGTGGACGCCTGGTCGAGCCGGACGGCGGCCGCGGTCCGCATCTTGCGCATCCGGGCCCGGTTGCGGGCCCGGATCCGGACCGCGCGTCGAGCTGCCGCGTCGCCGTAGACGACGGCGTTGCTGTACGCCGCGCGCCCGACGTGGTTGGTTGCCCGCCGCACGTGCGGCGCCGCCCACTTCCGGGCCCGGTTGGCGTGCCGAGCGGTCCACCGGACCGTCAGGTAGGTGCCTGCGACGGCGGAGACGGCCGCACCGGCCGCTCCCCTGCCGACCACGACGGCGCCGCGACCGGCGACGCGGATGGTCTTTCCCTTGCCCTCCTTGACTTTCTTGCGCTTCTTGTAGACCAGCCGCTGCGCCTGGCGGCCGCGGTGCGCGACGTCCTTGGCCCACTCGCCGGTGGCCGTCTCGGCCTTCGCGACCCAGCTGTCCATGTCGTAGCGCTCGGGACGGCGCGCACCCAGGTGCGTCCGCGGGGCGGTCGTCGACCGTCCCGCCACCTTCGAGCGCGTCTTCGTGGAAGCCATCGTCAGTTCACCGGCTTGGACTGCTCGACGCTCACCGCGGGCGCGGGCTGTTCGGCCTCACCTGGTCCAGCGACCATGACGATGCCGACGACCGTCACGGCCAGGAACATCAGACCGAGCAGCACACGGCCGAACCGGTTGGGGTCGTTGATCGCGACCGCGGTCTGCGCGGTGAACCACGACGTGCCGTTGAGCACGACCGTCATCGGCGTCGTCACGACCGCGTAGCCGGTGTAGCCGACCTTGCCGACGACGAACGAGATGTTCTGCGCCCGCCGCACATGGGTGTCGATGGTCTCCCGCAGCGACGCTGGTGCCGTCGTGTTCTTCGGGTTGACCAGCAACGCCGACAGCTTCGCGGTGAGCCACGACAGCGCGTTGAGCGCGATGCCGATCACGGCGGCCGGCGGCGCGTAGAGGCAGTAGAGGAACCTGCCAGCCGGGGCGTCGATGGCCTGGCACCGGATGCGGTGCGCCGCCACAACGTCCTTGAGCGACGCAGGCGGGACCGCCGTGAAGTCACCGGGATTCCACCCAGCGGCATTGAGCAGGGCAAAGGAGCGCTTGTCCGCCTTCGTCGAGGCTGGCTCATCGGCGGCCTTGGCGTTGACCTTCCGCGCCTTTGCGGGCGGAGGGTCCTTCGGCATGTCTGCTGCGGCCGGAGTGCCTGCAGCAGGCTTGGTGCCCTTCGAGGCATCCGGAGCCGGGGCCGACGCCCACTTGCCAGAGCTGGCCATCTCGGCGTAGGTGGCGGTGGTGAACTCCTCCGTATCGACTGATGTGGACATCGGGAGACTCCTTGGGCCGTCGGGTCGTGGTGCGAGCCCACGTGGGATCTGCACCAGCCCCAACCACTCGATAACGGCAGGGGCATTTCTGTTCGGTTAGTGAGTCGAGGCTCGGTACCCCAGGCGTGCCGCCAGTCGGAACTGGCGGCCACCTGCACTACCTGCATCGGGTTCGTGCTGTTCAGAGAAGTTCCGTGCGGCCTGTCAGGCATCGGTAGACGCGCTGGGCCGTGCGGGTGCTGATCTTGATGTCGTGCTCGCGGAACGTCTTCTCGATCGCGATGCGGGAAGGCGTCGGTGGCAGAACGCGGTCCGCAATCCACTGGCGAACCACAGCCGACTTCTCGACGAGGTCCTCGTCAGCGACCGCCCCGCCGTGGTCGAGGTCTCCGAAGTAGGCCCAGATTCGTGGGAGGCAGGTGACGATCAGAACGGCGAGAAGTGGCCACACCCCATGGGAAACAAGGGAAACGACGTCGAACTTCTCAGCCACGTACGGCAGGTGATTCCACGAGTTGAGCATGAACGTGGTGCCGAGCAGGGCGACTTCGGTCCCGAGGATCCACCGGTCGTCGACGTGCTCACCGCGGCTAGCCATGAAGGCACGGAACGCGAACAGCGAGAGCATCAGGATGGCGATGGCGGGTTCGACCGACCACGCGAACCACCAACGGCCACTGAACGGCGGCGCTCCAGCAGCAACGGTGCCTTGCACGTTCGCGGTGGACACCATGAGGCTCAGCACGAGGCCGGAACCGGCCGCGAAGGTGATCCCCTTGCGCCAGCGCGAGGTCGACAGAGCTCGCCGAGCCGGGTCGCGAAACTGGTTGTGCAGCTTCGCGGCTTCGGCTGACTTGGACCGTTCCTGGATGACCTTCGGGGTGTCGGCCTCGGTCCAGTTCGGGTCGTCCTGGATCCCACGGATCGCGGTGCGCTCGGCGAGCTGTGCCCGGAGCTTCTGAACAACCTTGGTCTCACCGGACAGGTTCCCCGGGGTTTCCTGGGCTTCCGGGGCTCCTGGGGCTCCCTGGTTCCCATGGGTTACCGGTGAAACCTGGGTTCCTGGGCTTCCCTGGGCGGGGACTGGAAAGTTGTCCAAGGAGTGCCCGTTCAGCTTGGGCCTCTCGGCGACTGTCGTCATCAGCTGTACCTCTCGAACGTTTTGCCTGTTCAGGGGTGGGTTACGCGGCCGTCGCGGTCGAATGGCAACTAACCACGACGGCGGGCAGGGGAACCACGGCGGCAACCTGCTCGACTGCGATCTTCGCCTCTGCGGTCAGGAAGACCTCGACCGCGTCCGCCAATGCCTCTGCAACGGTGTCCGATTCGGCCGCAGCGAGGTGCCACGGATCCAAGTCACCGAAGACCTCAAGCCAGTCGACCTCCCTGGGGTGGCGGTCTAGGACGTCGAACGTGAGCTCGTCGTTGCTGTTCACAGGCCTTGTCCCTCCGTTGAGTACACGCCGCCGCGTCCTAGTAACCGTTACCGCGTGATGTTACATCGTCACGTTACTGACGCGTTCCTGCACGATCAAGAGCCTAACGAACCTAACCGGTTCGATCAATCCGGTTCGCTCGAACCGGTTCGGCCGATAGTGTTGAACGGCGATCCGGCCTGATCAGACCGGTCAGGTTTGGCACACTGACGAGGTGACGGTGACGACCAGAAGAGCGAGCGCAGAGCTCATCACTGCCGAGCTGCGCGAGGCGATCGAAGCCGGCATGTATCGAGAAGGCATGGCTCTGCCGTCGAAGAGCTCCTTGAGGAGGCAGTACGGCTGCAGCAACGACGTCGCACAGAGCGTCTTCAACAACCTCGCGGCGGAGGGACTGATCGTCACCCGGAGCGGAGCGGGCGCATTCGTGCGACCGCCGGCGGTGGTGTTCACACCCGACGAGCTGATCAGCGGTTTCTCTAAGCCAGCGGCTCGACGCGTTCCTGCGCCGCGATGGGTTGCCGAGCTGCTCCAAGTCGAACACGGCACAGAGGTCGACAGGACGGATGCCGTCCTCGAAGAACGAGCCCTCTCGACCTGGCTGCATCCCACGAGGACCGGAGCGCCCGAGCGGTTCGAGACTTACGTCCAGGCGCGAGCAGGTACGGCCGACGAGCGCGGCCTGCTTGGACTTCGTCCCGGCACTCCGGTCCTCGTGATGGTGCGCATCCATCGCGCGAGCGGTGGGGGCGCCGTGGCGGTCGAACGGGTGACCTCGGTCGGCGCCGCTTCCACGCTCACCCTGGGCGACAGGGATGGATAGCTGCATGACCAAAAATGTATTGGCTGTTCAGAGCCTTGTGGACTGACCGGCAGTACGGATCTGAGGGAGGTGAGCGACCGCGATGGGCAGCAGCGAGCGATCGACACGTACTGACAGCGGGGTAGGAAAACAAGACAGCAACTTGTCAGTTCAAGGACAGGTGTCCGGAGCGGTGCTGCGCGCGCTACGAAGTGAGCTCGGCCTGACTCAGGCCGGCCTGGCCGAGGCGCTCGGTGTCGATGCGAACACGGCACAAGGTTGGGAGTCCGGTCGCCGGCCGCTGACCTCCGTCCGGGTCGAAGTGTTCCAACGGGTCCGACGTCGGCTGCAACTGCTCGGCGCAGACCTGGAAAAACTGGCTTTGCTCGATCACGCAGTAACCGCTGACTACCTGCTATCGGAGATCGCGGAGGCACCGCCGTCCGCGGCCCATCCACTAGCAACCCAGGTGACAGACAGGATGCTGACGGACCTGCTGGCTTGGCCGCTCACTGGCAAGCCACCTCGAGCTCTGCGCAACAGCCCATCCGCTCGACTTCTTCTCCCGGCGGGACAACGGGATCTTCTAGCCGCTCAGCTGCGTATGGCCGCTGAACAGGCAACAGACGCTGAATCAGGCCCGTTGCTTCGTCGGCAGACCTACTACCTGCTGGCCCAGCATGAAGGCTCGCGGGAGTGGCTGGAGGACATGGGCAAGCAGGAGCAGAGCTTGACGCGGAACTTGCGGGAGTGGACACCGCAGTGGGCGGCTGCCCGTTCTCTGGCCGTGTCACGGTCAGTCGCAGGAGACCCGGAACCCCTGGAGAGGTTCATTCGCGAGGGCCTAGCGCACGATGGCACCCAACTGGCCAACTTGACCTACTGGGCCTACTGGGTAGGCGAAGTGCCGGCTTTGTGGACATCAGATTCGACCATGACCGCGCCTGATCAGGGAAAATGGCGCGGCGACACGCTTCTTCGGGCGCTTGCGCTCAACTTGGACCCCGCCGTGCCGTACCGAGACCTGGCCGCGCACGCGATCCACGCACTACTGCCTATCCGGCGTGAACTCGCAGAAGATCCTGACGTAGTTGACCTGCTGCGCAGCCGGATCGCACAGATTCTCGATCATCCTGATGCGTTGTCACAGGCTGCTCGATCCCGCCTTGACCAGGTGTTTTACAGCGTACGGAGGTAGGAAACATGAGCTCATCCGACAGCAACGCCGCGATCTCCGTGTTCGGCTTCGAGGTGGGACACCTGACGAGGACCCCGCGGAGCGGATGGCAACTCGCGGGCTTGGAGCGACCGCAGTCTGTCGCCGAACACAGCTTCCGCGTGGGGATTCTGGCCTACATCATCGCTGTTCAAGAGGGCTGCAACCCAGACAGGGCTGCCACGCTGGGTCTGTTCCACGACGTACCCGAGGTCAGGACCGGAGACCTGAACAGCGTGGCGAAGCGCTACGTGACCGCCGTAGACCCGCGCCAGGTCGTGGCTGACCAAGTTGCCGGGTTGCCTTCAGCACTGGCGGCGCACATCACGAATGTAATCGACGAATTTGAGTCGGCAAAAAATCCTGACGGAACGGCAGAAGCACGATGCGCTCGTGACGCGGACAAGCTGGAATGCTTGTTGACGGCTCGTGAATATGTTGGCCGTGGATATCCCGTCCAGCCTTGGATCGACACGATGGTCGCTGCGGTGCAGACCCAAGCCGGGAAACAGATCGCGCAGGACGCGCAAAGGATTTCCCCCGGAGAATGGTGGTACACGACTGTGAGTTCGTACGGCCTGCCCGCTGCCAAGTAACAGGGCCAGCGGGCGGGGGCCTGTAAGCCCTGCTACGTCTTCTTGCGGTACCTGCCCAGGATCGAAAGCTGGCTCTAGCGAGGTTGCTGATGGGGCTCGTGGCTTCGGCCGCGGGCCCCATCTGTCGTTCCCGGTCCAGGATGCGAGCTGGCTGTTGGACCTCCCAGGAACGCCAACTCGTCGTGGCGCTGCGTGACCATCCTTTGCCCGTAAATCGCCACGGAATCCCCACCAGAACGCCAACCTGACGGTTGCCGCCACAGGCGTTCTGAAACGCCAATCGGGCCGTTTGTGTAGGCATATCTCATCGGGCATACCTCTACTACGCGTGCGCGCGCGAGCGTACACGCGCGCGTACGCGCCCGCGCGCCCCTGCGCGTTACGGGGGCTCACGAATGCACAACGCGCAGGCAGGCGATCGCGATACGTACGCTCGGTGACCCTTGACCGCTGGCAGCGTCCGTGAAGCACCCCGGCACCCCGCGGCCCGGCGGCCTGTCCAACGCGACCCAGGCCGCCGGCCGGGTGCGATCGTTGTCCCGGTTCGGTGAAGGACGTCGAGGGTGCCAACTCGGCAACCGTCAGGTGAGGTCACCAACCGCCAGCCTCCAGGTCATGTGAGCACCGCACGGTTGGTCCGTCGTCGGGAATGTGCAACCATCCCAGCTCGTCGCAGAGAACGCATTCGTCAATTGCTTCTCGACGGGCTGCGATTTCTTCGCGCCGCGACCGCGCCACAGCAGCCTGGCGGGCCGCACGGCGTGCATCAGCTTCGACGCCTTCCACCTTGGCAATCTCATATTGCTTGCTCGGTGGCAGGTGTGGAATCGCTCGCGCAAGGCGGGCATTGATCCAGGACCGACAGCTGCGGATGTGGTGCGGGAGTTGAGAAAATTCAGGCAATCCGTGGATGTGGTCGGCCAGGTCCTGCTCCGTCCAGCCAGCGTCGAGCAGGCGCGAGCCCCGCAGGCGAGCGGTGAGCCATCGGATCGAGACGCCCTCGCAGACCTCCGGCCGAAGAAGCGACCGCAGGAGGCGCTCAGCGGCTCGCTGAGCGCGAGACGGCCGCTTCCGCTTTCGATCACTCTCGGGCACCCCTGTTTGCTCGTCAGCGAACGAATCAGGGCCATCTTCGGGCGAAGGAGCCCTCTCTTCGTCACAGCCGCGCGAAGCGCGTCGGTTATCCACAGGGCGTACGTAGTTGGACTTCAATTGATCAACTGAACCCACCTGCGGGGGGTGGCCATTTTTATCGAGACGCATGAGCGCAACCGCATAACCGCAGGTCAGAGCGTCGGTCGCTTCTAGTGCGTCGAGGACCACCTGGGTGCCGTCGTGCCCGATCGCAACAAGCTCTTGGTAGAGATGGGCGTTCCGGGGGTGAACGAGCCGGTCCAGGTTCCGCTGCGCCACGAGCTCGCCAGGAGTGCGCTGCTGCGCGTAGGCCTGCACGATCGAGTCGGCTTCAGTCTTTTCGTCCGGCGAGAGCTGGACGCGGAGTTCGTAGACAGGAACGAGGTTCACTTTCGGCGCTTCGTCGTCACCGTCCTCGCTGATCAGAGGCTGCTTCGGCCTAGCTGCCGCTGCCGCTGCGACGGCAGCTAGGCCGCGGCGGCCTGCTCGAACGGCGTCGACCTCGCAACGGGCATTGGTTCGGGCAGCTTCCTCCGCAGCAAGTGCAGCAGCGCGACGCTTGAGCCGTGCCTCCCGCTCGGAGGGCGTCTCTCCTTCTGGCACCTCCATCATCGGCAGCCTGCAGCCTGGAACGACTTCCCACAGCAGGCCGACCTGCTGGAGCCACCGAACACATCGGCGGACGGTTCGATCCGAGCACCCCACTGCCGCTGCGATCTCCTCCTGGGAGACCCACGTCAGCGGACGACCAGTGCGATCAGCACAAATGGCGAAGACCCTGGCGATGCGCCACCAACGCCGTTGCTTGGCCTTGTAGCGAAATTCCGTGGAGTCTCGGATCTGCTGCTCGACCGCTTCCATCCACGTAGCCGCGCCCTGGGCCGGCCGAGTGTGCTCGGGAGCGATCCGATTGAGGACCCTCCCCGCGAGGTCGACCCGGGCCGCGGGAACGATCTGGCGCAGGACCGCCCAGCGAATGCCGGACATCGTCAACAAGCGGTCCAGAGGATGGAGCTGGTCTTGCTCCGCAACGGCAAGCATGAGCGCTTCTGCCCCTGGGTCGAGCTCCAGCAGGGGCTGAGGCTGCTCTCCAGCCAGCTTGGCGGCCACGGCCTGGGCGCCGCCGGCCAAATGCCAGCAGAGGTCGCAGACGTACAGAGGTTCATCGTTGATGAGCGGCGTTCGGCGACGCCCCATCGGTCGGGTGCACGAAACACACTCAGGCCGCTGAACAGGCGCGACAACATCCGGGTAGCTCGTCGCGGCCGTCATACCGCAGTCCTGCGGTGATCATGTTGGCTCGACCAGGGCAAACAGGTGAACTGCACGACACGCCAGGTGCCGACGATGCCTGTGACCAGGGAAAGTATCGACGCGACGCACCTGGGCGTACGCGCGCGCAAGTAGACTGCGCTTCCGGTGCTGAGTATGCTCAAGCACCGGAAGCGCACTGTGGGCGACACAGCACGCGTTCCTTGATCTCGAAGCTGCTGGCTTCGGGGTCAGCGCAAGGCAGGTGCCTCGGCACCGGTCTTGCGGGGTTGACGAGATCGGGGTGGTGCCCGACTCGACGGCCTTTGAAGTTGTTGAACGGGAGTGCTGGCAACCGGGGTGGTGCCCGGGGCCAGTTACAACTGAACGAAGTGCTCAGAGTTGGGGCTGGTGAAGCCCCTCTGAACTTGGCGGGGCGGTCCCATACGGGGCCGCCCCGAAGTCGTTACGAGGCTTTAGCCATCCCTCCCTTGCTGGGGTCATCGTCGAACAGGTCCAGTTGGTCCTGGTGGTAGGCGATGCCTCGCAGGACGGCATCGAAGGACTTCCGGACGTCTGAGCTGGCCCCACTGAGCTGGACCAGGCCGCGGACGATCGCGAGGGCGCGGTCGGCGGCGTCGTGCCACTCCTCGGGCACGAGCACCGCAGTGCGGTGGCTGCGCCGGGTGATCCGCACGTGCTCGCCTCGCTCGATGGCGTCCATTGGGCCCGCGAAGTCGTTCCGCGCGACTGCGGCGGCCGCTTCCAGCGCTGGCGCCATCCGCGGACGGCCGGGACGGCTGCTGAACAGCGCAATCTCTTCAGGGTTGACCGCAGCGGGGTGCACCACGAACTCGAGGAAGCTCCGCACGTCCGTGCCACCAGTGCCGAGGACGGCAAGGCCGTCGATGATTGCGAGGGCGCGGTCGGCGGCGTCGTGCCACTCCTCGGGCACGAGCACACCGGTCTGGTGGCTGCGCCGGGTGATCCGCACGTGCTCGCCTCGCTCGATGGCGTCCATCAGCTGAGGGAAGTCTCTCCGCGCGGTTTTGGAGGTGGCCTCGATCATGGGCCGAACCATACCCCTCAGCGCAAGGGGGGACACAACTCGACGGTCCCCCGGCGTGTCGACCTGGGAAAACGCAGAACCCCTGAAAACCTGGTAACCCCGCGATCCCAGGGGTTTACGGGGTTGCCAGGCTTCCTTGTAACCCTGGCAACCCCGCTGGCGACTCCCTGGAACACTGGGAACCCCGGCGAAGCCGGGGTTCCTGGCGATGCTGGGGACGACCTCGCGTCGACCGTCGACTGTTGTGAAGGGCCTCAACATGGCGAAAACGATCACAGCCGCCAACCAAAAGGGTGGTGTCGGGAAGTCCACTTCGACGATCAACTTGGGCCGGGCAGCTGCTGTTCAGGGCCTACGCGTACTGATCGTCGACTTCGATCCGCAGGGGAACACCACCTCGGCTCTGGCGAAGGAACCGCTGGAACGAGACGAAGACAACGAAATCGTGCAGGTCACGGTTGCCGACGTCATCGAGCCGCGATCGAAGATGCCCTTGGCAGAGGTGATCATCCCGACCATCTGGGACAACATCGACCTTGCACCAGCTGGTACGCCGCTGGCAGTTGTCGAAGAGATGATCATTCCGGCGACGGCGCGGGAGTACAAGCTGAAGACCGCGCTTCAGCCCGTGCTCTCGCAGTACGACCTGATCCTGATCGACTCGCCGCCGAGCCTCGGGCAGCTGACGGTGAACGCGCTCACCGCCTCTGATCAGGTACTTGTTGTGGCTCAGCCGCAACAGTGGTCAGCGGACGGAATGGCTGAACTGAGTAAGACCGTCGGTCAGGTGCAGAAGCACTTCAACCCGCAGCTGACCTACGCCGGCGTTCTGATCAACATGTGGCAGGGCACTACGGAGGAGCGCGCAACCAAGCGGAACAAGCAGGTGCTGACGGACATCCAGTCCTACTTCACCGAGGCGCCGGTGCTCAGGCCCTTCATCCCGTTCCGCACCCACATCGGTGAAGCGATCGACGAGGGCGTGGGCCTGGACCAGTGGCGAAGCGTTCCGATGCGCGCGATCGCAGAGGACTACAGCACACACGTCAACAAGCTGATGGGTACGTGAGATGGACAATGCAACTTCGACGGTGACGGATCCAGGGCAGGCAGACAGGTCGGCCGCTACCCCAGGAACCCAGGGGAACCCGGGAACCCAAGCACCGCGGCCGGCGGACAACCGCCGGCGGCGATCGGCGCTCGCCGGACGTCACCCGGCCTCTCCGCGACAAGAAGCCGCGGAAGTTTCCCCGGTAACCCAGGGGAACCAGGAAGCCCCTGGGATTCCGGCCGTGAACAGCGAGAACACCACCGGCGGGGTGTCCGCCCTCCAAGCAACCCCGGCAACCCCGGTAACCCCTGGGAACCAGGAAGCCCCGGTGAACCAGGCAACGCCAGCTGCGCTCACGCCCGCCGCTGTCCCGGGAACCCCGGTAATCCCGGAAACCCAGGGGAACCAGGTCGTCGAGCAGCCCGTCGATGACCAGCCGGTCCAGCCCCCAGTTTCCCCGGTAACCCCGGTAACCCCTGGGAACCAGGGAACATCTCCATCCCCCCTTGGAACCCCGGCAACCCAGGGGAACCAGGAAGCCCCTAGGAACCAGGTGGCGCCGATCGACGCACAACCTGCCGCACCAACACCGGTTTCCCCGGAAACCCATGGGAAACCGGCAGCCCCGGCAACCCAATCCGCCAAGTCGAAAATGCGGATCACCGTGGACATCGACTTGGAGGTTGGAGAAGACGCGAAGGATGCGTACTGGGCAGCTCAGCGGCTCGGACAGGTGGACAAGTGGGCACACTTCATCGAAGACGCTCTCGCTTCTCGTACCAGTCAGTTGCGGGATGAGCTCAACGACGGCAAGCCGTTCCCGCATCGTCCTCAGCGCGGCCGTGGCGAGAACTTCGCTGGCGGCCGGCCACTCAGCTGACCTGGGTTCCTGGTGTTCTAATCCCCCGGAACACCAGGAACCATTGGGTTCCCGGTGTTCGGTCGTTTCCCCGGTAACCCAGGGGAACCAGGAAGCCCCTGGGATTCCGGCCGTGAACAGCGAGAACACCACCGGCGGGGTGTCCGCCCTCCAAGCAACCCCGGCAACCCCGGTAACCCCTGGGAACCAGGAAGCCCCGGTGAACCAGGCAACGCCAGCTGCGCTCACGCCCGCCGCTGTCCCGGGAACCCCGGTAATCCCGGAAACCCAGGGGAACCAGGTCGTCGAGCAGCCCGTCGATGACCAGCCGGTCCAGCCCCCAGTTTCCCCGGTAACCCCGGTAACCCCGGTAACCCCTGGGAACCAGGAAGCCCCGGTGAACCAGGCAACGCCAGCTGCGCTCACGCTCGCCGTTCCCCGGCAACCCCAGTAACCCAAGGGAACCTGGATGCCCCTGGGAACACTGTCGTGAACAGCGCGAATGACGGCTCCGGGCGCCGCTCGTGAGAACAACCCTGGCAATCCCGGAAACCCCGGGGAACCTGGCTTGCAGAGTCGCCGTCCAGCCCCGTCCACCGTTACCGGTTCCCCAGAAACCCATGGGAAACCAGCCGTCGCAGCAGGCCGGCCCCGACAGCGTCAGCGGACGCTAGAACCCCTGTAACCCATGGGTTCTAGCGGTGCAATCGGGGAAGTCAACCCAACTACCCCATGAACCCATGGGTTCCTTGGGTTGCTGGGTAAGACTGTAGCGGCTACTGTAGGCGCTACAGACAAGCTTGAGAGTAGGTGGGGATGGACCTCGATGCGTGGATCGAGCGAGACGAGAACGAGTCTCGTTTGCACGCCGTCGGACGCTGGAGACGCGCCAGGAACAGGCTCGACAAGGAGATCCAGGCCGAGACGGTCACGGCACTGCGCGAAGCACGGGCGATCAACACGCCGGCGTCGGTCATCGCTCAGGAGTGGGCGATAACCGAGGGACGGGTCTACCAGCTCTTGAGGGATCACGGGATCGACTAGGGGAAGCGACCGCTATGCACAAAGGCCGCTGACCAGCTCATCGATCTGAAGGAGGCAGACTAAAGCTCATAAACCCATGGGTTTACTGGGTTACCGGGGTTGTATGGATCAAGTGGTGCCGTTGCACAGCAAGTCTGCCGAGCGCTTGCTGTGTTTCGGGTCCACTCGGATCACGAATCGAAGAGGCCTGGTCAGCGGGGGTCCCGCGAAGAACGCCGCTGACCAGGCCAGGACTCCCAAAGGAGCACTGCATGTCTACCACTTTCGTTCTGCGCGTTGACGGCGACGACGACATCGAGGCCCTGGCGGACTCGGTCGGCGTACTGCGGCGCTGGTAACGACCGACTCCGCAGGTGGGGCCGTCGGCTGCCGTGCTGACGGCCCACCAGCTGCGTCAGAACTACTGGTAGTGCAGGGAAGGACGAGGAGAACGTGATGAGCGCGAAGCCGACCAGGGTGCACCCGGACCAGTGGGCGACTGGGGTCATCTCCAAGGAGCAGGCCGACAGCTACTACGAGCGGCACCAGGATCTGTCGATGGTCGCGGTAACGGCCCTGTTCAGCGACCCTTCGCTGGACACGCAGGCCGCCGCGCTGGCGTCGGTGGCCGAGGCGGAGATGTGCATGGCCGCGGTCGCGGAGCTGGTGTACCGGGAGCCGGTCGAGGACGGGGAGAGCGAGCTGACGCCGACCCAGCGGGCCGAGCTGATCTCCGAGCACGTCGAGGGCGCGCGGGTGGTGCTGCGCCTGGCTGAGGCGGCGCGGGCGAAGCTCACCGGTGCGGAACGGCCCCGTGGGGCTTGGCCGGTGCTGGAGGAGGTGGCCGGTGCGGTGCTGGACCGGCTGGCTGACCCGGCGGTCGTGACGTCGGCCGAGATGGCGGCGCTGTACGAGGAGCTGGTGCCGCTGGTGCTGGAGGCCGATGGCCACGCCGAGTTCGTCCAGCAGATGGCGAAGGTGTGGAAGCACCACGCGGAGAGCGAGCGTCCGCTGTCCGAGATGGGTCTGACCAGGTCGTGAGTCCCTGGTGGGGCGGGGGTAGCAGCCCCGTGGTGCCCCACCAGAGCCTCACGTAACCGACCCCTAACCGCGAGGAACGAGGTCAGGATGAGTTTGGCAGCTGAGCTACCGAGGGTGCCAACCCACTGGTGGCAGGACGTGATCGGCCACCTCGGGGACGTGGCCGAGGACGGGGCCGACTGGCTCGTGGATCGGTTGGAGAGCCGCGGGTTCCCGCAGGTCGACGCGTTCATCGAGTGGTGCGAGGCGGTGGGGCGCCGGCAGCGGGCACGTCGGGTGTACCGGGATCTGCTGTCCGCGCGGTCCGCCGTCGAGCGGGAGCTCGGGCGGGTGCCCCGTGAGGATCGGCACCGACTCTACGCCGTGGGCGCGGCGGCCTCGGAGGGCCTGGCGCTCGTGTACGAGCGGGTCTTCCCTGTTCAGGGGCACGGTGCCGACGGCTTCTCCCACGTCGAGCAGTTCGGCAACGACGCGATGCTGCTGCGGGCGCTGGCCGAGGCGACCCGGCCGCGCGAGCGCGGCGAGTCCCGCGCCGCGGCCGCGCCGACGGTCGAGCAGGTCGCGGCCGCGGCGCTGGACGAGCTGGCGGCGAACGGGTTCAGGCCGGACTCGGCCTGGGTCGACCGGTTCCGGGTGCTGCTGCGCCCGGTGGTCGGCGGTTCGGTGCGGTTCGCAGCGCATCTGCGCTGATCAGGGCCTTCTTCGGCGGGCGGCCGGGTTCCGTGCACGGCAGGTCGCCCGCCTGGGCCGATGTCCCACCAGGCACGAATGGAGCAGGACCGATGATCCCTGCTGCGCGAGAACGTCTCCACCGTGCTCATCGCCACCGGCGCAACAGCACCGAGTACTGGATCGAGAAGTTGTACGCCACCGGCGACCCGGCCGAGCGGGTGGCGATCCTGACCGAGCTGGTCGATCGGCTGGAGCTCGAGGTCGCCGGCGCCTGGACGGCCGAGGACCGGGAGCGGGCCGTGCGGCTTGAGGGCCGGTGCGAGGTGTTCGCGATCTGGCGTGAAGTCGAGCTCACCGCGTTGGCGCCGGAGGCCCGGCACGGCTGACTCCGGCCGGGCCGGTTGAGCACGCACACCCCTGCCCACCGACGTACACAACTTGTGTACGGCAGAAGTTTTCCGTGTGCCGCTCGCTGCGGCGGCCGCGCCACCCAGTCCTCGACAAGATCTACGAAACCTATCTCTACCTGGTCAAACACACCGCGCTTGGGTCCGCCAAAGCCCGAGCACACCACGAATCCGAGGAGAAGACCGTGTCCGTCTGGACCATCACCGGCGCCCTGGCCGCTGGGGCGGCCACCTCCGGGTGGATCGCCACAGCCTGCCGGTTGCGCGGGCGAACCCGTGAGCGCGACGACCTGGCCGCCCGGCTGGAGCGGGAGCAGTGCGAGGCCGACCGGCTGCGCTTCGACCGGGTGACCGGGCAGCTGGCCCGCGGGGCGTGGGAACCGGAGGCGCAGGCGCTGCTGGCCGAGGGCCACACCGTGCTCGGCTTCGTCGACCTGGACGAGTTCAAGCTGCTCAACGACCGGCTCGGGCACGCCGCCGGCGACGAGGTCCTGCGCGTCGTCGCGCAGCGGTTGCGGCGGCGGCTCGGCGAGGCGGGCCTGGTGGGCCGGGTCGGCGGCGACGAGGTGGCGTTCGTGGCCGCGCTCGCCGCGCTGCCGGAGATGACGGGCGAGCTCGACGAACTGGTCGCGCTGTTGACCGAGCCGGTCGTGCTCGCGGACGGCCGTGAGGTGTCGGTCGGGGTGTCGCTGGGCCTGGCGTGGCGCGCCGACCTGCCCTCGGCGGGGGTCGGGCTGCTGTCGGAGGCGATGGCGGCGGCGGACGCGGCCATGTACGACGCCAAGGCCCACGGCGGCGGGTGGCGGGCCTACGACCCGCGGGTGCACCCGGTCCGGCCGGCGCGGTCGATCGTCCCGGCGCCGCGACAGCGGCTGCGCGAGCACGGCCCGACGGCTCTGAACAGCGCGGACCGTGAGGTGTGTGCGCCATGACCCGGTCGACGATGACCGCGCGAGAGCTCGTCGACCGGCTGCGCGCGCACTACCTGCCGACGCCGAAGACGCCGTGCGGCGTGCCGATCACCGCCGAGCAGCTGCTGCCGGGCGCGGTGCTGCTGACCGAGGTGCCCTCCCCCGGCGGCGGGCGGCGGCGGATCGACGCCCTGGTGGTGAACCTGACCAGCGCCCGCCAGGGGCTGGACGGGTTCGAGGTCAAGGTCTCCCGTGCCGACTGGCAGGCCGAGCTGGCGGCACCGGCGAAGGCGGACCTCTGGTTCGCGGCCACGCACCGCTGGTGGGTGGCCGCGCCGTCGACCGAGGTGGTGCGGCCGGAGGAGCTGCCCGCCGGGTGGGGCCTGATGGTGCCGTCCCCGCGTTCGGCGACGCGGATGAAGGTCGTGGTGCGTGCGGACACCCGTGAGCCCTCGGTGGGGTGGCCGGTGTTGTGGGAGATCGTCAAGAAGATCGACCGCGGCCGGGCCGGTGAGTGCGCCGCGCTGGCCGAGCAGATCCGCCTGCAGCTGCTGCGGCAGGCCCGTGAACAGGTCGAACAGGCTCGCGTGGAACTTGGGTGGCACACCGGCGCGGACGCGGTGTTGGGGACGCAGCTGGCCGAGGTGACCGGCCTGTCGGCGCAGCGGCTGCGTTTCGCGCTGGAGCGGCCCTCGCCGTGGCTGCGGGAGGCCCTGCGAGCGGTGTTCGCGGCCGAGGTCGGGCCGACCGGCGTGAGCACCGAGGAGGTCGCGCGTCACACCCGGCGGCTCGCCGGTGCGCACGAGCAGGCGCTGGCCACGTTGAACCAGGTTCTCGCCGTGCTCGGCGAGCCCTCAAGGACCGAGCACGAGGAGACGCGATGACCACGCGGGTGTTCCCGGCAACCCCTGCTTCCCCGGAAACCCCTGTGTTGCCGGGGAAGCAGGGGTTGCCGGACGTGGTGGTCGGCGGGCCGCAGCTGATCGCGTTGATCGGGCCGCCGGGCGCGGGCAAGACCACGCTGCGACGCCGGCACCTGCCCGGCGTCGAGGTGGTCCACCTCGACGAGAACCGCGGGCTGCTCTCCCCGTTCGGGTGCGAGGCCGACCAGGCCGTGACCGCCGCGGCGGTGCAGATGGCGACCGTTCAGGCCGGTGCGCTGCTGGCCGCCGGGCGCCCGGTGCTGTGGGACGCCACCAGCGCGGTCCGCGCCGATCGGCTGGCGCTGCAGGTGCTCGCCGCCGAACACCGGGCGCGCAGCACGGCGATCGTGCAGCTGCCCGACCTCGCGGTGTGCCTGGCCCGCAACGCGCTGCGCGACGACCGGCCGTGCGCCTGCGGGTTCGCCCGCCGGGTGCCCGAGGAGATCGTGGCGGCGATGCACGCCGAGATCCTCGGCGACCTCGACGGTCTGCGCGGCGAGGGCTGGGACGAGGTGCTGTTCGCCGAACTTCCGGCAGGCACCGGGCCGGGGGCGTCGGCATGATGGGCTCCTCGCACGCGCTGACCGGCTGGTGCGCCGGGCTGCTGGCCGCGCCCGCGCTCGGCCAGCACGACCTGGCCGGAGCGCTGCTGGTGGCCACCGCGTGCGCCGGGTTCGCCCTGCTGCCCGACCTCGACCACCGCGGTTCGACCGCATCGCGGCTGTTCGGGCCGGTGACCGGGGCGCTGTCGTGGGCGGTGCGGACCTCCTCGGCGGTGATCTACCGGGCGACCAAGGGCCCCAGGGACGAACCCGGCAGCGGAACGCACCGCACGTTCTGGCACACCGCGGCCGCGGCCGCGCTGCTCGGCGTGGCCACCGGCGTCGGCACTCAGGCCGGCGGACGGTGGGCGGTCCTGGCCGTGCTGCTGCTCGGTGTCCTGCTCGCAATGACCGCGCTCGGCGACCTGGTGCTGCTGCCCGTCGCCGTGGTCGTGGTGGTGTGGCTGACCGAGACCGGGCTCGGCCCGGCCGCCCTGGCCCAGCTCGACGAGGTCGCCGGGTGGCTGGGCTACGCCGTGGCGCTGGGCTGCCTGGTGCACGACCTGGGCGACGCGCTCACCGAGCACGGCTGCCCGATCCTGTGGCCGATCCCGATTCGCGGCGAGACCTTCTACGAGCTGCGCCCGCCGGACCTGCTGCGCTTCCGCACCCGCGGGCCGGCCGAGATCGCCTTGGTCGCCGTGGTGTTCACCCCTGCGGCGTTCCTGCTGATCCCCGGCGTGTGGCCGGTGGTGTGGCCCCGACTTGAGCCCCTGATCAGCACCGCTCTGCCCTGGTAGCCCGGCTTCCGACGACGAACACGAGGACGAACATGAACCGCACGACCACGTTGCTGCTGGCCCTCACCGCAGGCGCGACGATCGCCACCACCGGCGGCTGCGCGGTGCTGGGTTCGGGCAACGCCACCGGCGCCCCGGCCGGGGCGACGACCTCGGTCCCGGCCGGTCCCGGTGGGCTGCTCGACCAGCTCGGGCCGCCGGTGCCCGAGGACGCGACGGCCCCGTACAAGCGGGCCGACTGGGGCGACTGGGTCTACGACCCGAAGACGAAGTGCTCGCGGCGCGAGGAGATCCTGATCCGCGACGGCCAGGGCGAGCTCGTCGACGCCGCGTGCCGGTCGACCTGCCCCGCCGCGACGGCGTCCCCGGCCGGGCCGGCGTGCTGGACCAGCCGCTACGACGACGTCGCGGTCTACGACGTCGCGCTGCTGCAGGCCGACCACATCGTGCCGCTGGCCGAGGCCGCGCTCCGGAGCCCGGAACTGGACGGCGGCGCGGCGCTCGGAGTTCTACAACTCGCTGGACAACCTGGTGATGGTGACCGGGAAGTCCAACGGGCGGAAGAGCGACAACGACCCGGCCAAGTACAAGCCGGTGGCCGGCTACTGGTGCGAGTACGCCACCGCGTACGCGAAGGTCAAGATCGCGTTCGGGCTGCGCGTCGACGCCGCCGAGAAGACGGCGCTGGCCGGGATGCTCGACACCTGCGGCGGTGAACCGCGATGACGCTGCTCGATCTGCTGCTGGCCGACGTCGACCGGGCGGGCCTGGCCGTCGACGAGCACCCCGACCTGGTCGGTGGCAGCGCCGCGGTGTTCGACCTCGACCGCGTCTACCGGTACCTGCTGATCAGGCAGTGGGGGCCCGGCGCGGTCGCCCTGGTGGTGATGCTCAACCCCTCGACGGCCACGGCGGCCGCGGACGACCAGACCATCCGCCGCTGCCTGCACTTCGCGCGCCGCGCCGGGTGCGGCGCGTTGGTGGTGGTGAACCTGTTCGCGCTGATCTCGACCGACCCGCGGTTGCTGCCGACCCACCCGGACCCGGTCGGCGCGCTCAACGACCAGATCCTCGCCGCGGCCGCCGCCCTGGCCACGGCCATGCCGGTCGGGCTGGTGCTCGCCGCGTGGGGTGCGAGCAGTCCGCTGGCGGTCGGGCGGGATCGGGACGTCACGCAGGTGCTGACCGGCGCGGGCCTGGACGTGCTGTGCCTGGGCGCCACCGCCGACGGGTTCCCCCGGCACCCCAGCCGGTTGGGCAACGACGCCGAGCTGCGGCTGTGGCGGGCAGCGCCCGCGCCCTGGCGGGCGCTGAGTGTGCGCCGCCCGTGGGCGAACTTGCTGTTCAGGGGCAAGAACGTCGAGAACCGGAGCTGGCCGACCCGCTACCGGGGCCGGCTGCTGGTCCATGCCGGGCAACGCTGGGATCCCCGCGGCCTCGAGGTGGCCGCCCAGCTCCGGACCACGGTCGAGGACGACGAGCCCAGCGGCTACCTCGGCCTGGTGGACCTGGTCGACGTCCACTTCGGCGTCACCTGCTGCCGCCCGTGGGGCGAACCGGGCACCTACCACTGGCGGCTGGAAGCTCCGCTGATGTTCAGCGCCCCGGTCGCCGGTCCGGGACAGCAGCGGCTGTACCGCAACGTCCCGGCGGCGGTCCTCGACGTGCTCGGAGCGGTGGCGTGAGCGCCGCCTCGATCGCGCCGGTGCGCGACGGTCCCCTGAACCTGCTGTTCAGGGCCCTATCACGGTGACACAGACCGCACCAACATCACCAACTTTACGAAACTCGTTGTGTAACATTGGTTAGGTTGGTAATGTTGGTGATGTCAAGCAAGGCATTCGAGCACCGGACACCAGGAGGTTCGTCACCCATGGTCAGCGTCAGCTCCGACGACATCCGCAGGGCATTCGCGGTGGCCGCCGCCGACTCCGACCCCGCCGCCGTGGCCAACGCCCGCCAGCTCATCAGCGGGGCCGCCGAGCGGCTGGACCCCGGCGACAACAGCGTCCGCGCCGAGACGCTGCGCGGCATCACCACCGACGGCGTCAACGAGACCCAGAGCAACTGATCACCCGTCTGCGGCCGACCGGCACCCCGCCGGTCGGCCGCAGACGTACCAGACCTTCATTCCGCCGCACCCGACACCCGTCGAGGGAGATTTCGATGAGCAACACCACCGGGCAGATCCCGGAGGTCACCGTCGCGCGCTACACCGCGCCGCGGGTCAGCGTCACCGCCGTGACGGAGGTGGTTCCGATCGAGCCGATCGAGGGCCGGTCGGCCCCAGGGCACTACCAGCATGTGCTGGTGAACGTGGTCACCGGCGAACTGAGCTTCCACGAGGGCACCCAGCACCGGGAGCGGTGGCTGCCGGAGTGGAAGTCGTTCAACGACGTACCGCGCGAGACGCGGAAGCGCTGGTATCCCGGCACGCCGTTCTCCTTCCGCGGCCCGCACATGTGGTTCGAGCCGGTGCCGGACCTGCTGTGCTGGACGATCGACTCCGGGGTCAAGGAGCTGCCCTACCTGGACGTCGCGGCCGCGACCGCGCTGCTGGACAGGCTGGCGCCGCACGCGCAGGACCTGCTCGACGGCCTGTTCGAGGCCGGAGGCGAGCTGGACTGGTCGGCCGACTCGGCCCGCGCCGGCCGCGACATCGGCAGGTTGTGCCAGCGCGACCCGAAGGTCGGCGCCCCCGACGGCGACGGCGACCTGGTGGACTTCGGCGTCATCACGCAGCGGTTCCCGCAGGTCTACCAGCCGGAGCTGCTGCGGCTGTCGCTGGACACGCTCGCCAAGCAGTGCGAATACGTCACCCGGTACCTCGGCACCAACGACCGCTGGCACAGCGAGGTCAAGAAGGTGTTCGGCACGCCCTACCACGACGGCAGCGGGGTGGGGCTGGACACGCTGGGTGTGCGGGCCTGGTACCGGACGGTGCTGCTGGGCGACGACCCGCGGGAGCTGCGCGACTTCGCCGACTGGGACGCCGAGCACGAGCGCCTGGCCGCCGGGGAGATCGTCTCGACCAGCACCGACGAGGAGCTGGACGCCTGGGCCGAGCGCGAGGAGGTCCGCGCCGCGCGCGCGAACGTGCACCTGCTCGGCGCGCAGGAGGCGGCGCGCGCACACCGGGGGCAGCTGCGCGCGCGGGAGTGGGACCAGCTGGCCGTGGTCGGTGCCGACGTGGTCCGCCTGGAGCGCGAGCTCGAGCAGGCCCGCGCGACCCGGGCGACGTTGACCACCGCCGCGACCGCGTGGGGCCGAGGGGCCGAGGAAGTCGCCGAACGCGCCCGGATGAGCGAGCGGGAAGTGCGTGAGCCCGGCCATGCCGACTCCCGCCCCTGACGAGGTCACTCGTCCGCTGCTCCCCTGCCGCCGCGAGCGGTCCGGGTCGAACGACATCCACAACCACCGGAGGCCACGATGAGCACCGCGTCGGAGGACGTGTCCGAAGGCAGGCTGCTGCTGGTCGAGTACGACCAGGTCAAGGGCGAACAGCGCGCCCGGATCACCCACCGCGACGGGCTGGTCTACACCACGATCGCCGCGATGGCCGGGGTGATCGCCGCGGTGATCAGCGCGAAGGCCCCGGCCCTGCTGCTGGTGCTGCCGCCGGTGTCGGTGCTGCTCGGCTGGACCTACCTGACCAACGACGAGAAGGTCTCGGCCGCGGGCCGCTACGTGCGCGAGCGCATCGGTCCCCGGCTGGAGGCGCTGGCGAACGCCTCGGAGCCGGTGTTCGGCTGGGAGATCGCGCACCGCAACGGGCCCCGGCGCCGGGCCCGCAAGGTGATGCAGCTGGTGGTGGACTTGGTCGCGTTCTGCGCCGCGCCCGCCGCGGCGCTGGTGACGTTCTGGGTCCTGGGCCCCGTGCCGGTCGGACTGATCGTCGTGTCGGTCGCGGAGTCGCTGCTCGTGGCGGCGCTGGCGGTGTTCGTGGTCCTGGAGGCGGATCTGCGCAAGCCCGCCGCCGTCGCCACGGTGCCCGCCCCGGACGGCGTCATCGAGCAGGCCGGGCCGCCGCGATGAGCGCCGGAAGCGCGATCGAGTGGACCCACAACACCCACAACCTGTGGATCGGCTGCTCACGGGTCAGCCCCGGCTGCCGGTTCTGCTACGCCGAGCGCGACGCCGAGCGGTTCTGGCCGGGGCAGTGGCACCTCGCAGGGCCACGGACGTTCCTGTCGGAGGGCTACTGGCGCAAGCCGCTGGCCTGGAACCGGGCGGCGCGCCGGTCGGGGACGTCGACGCTGGTGTTCTGCGGCTCGATGTGCGACTTCGCCGAGGTGCACCCGGACCCGGAGATCGGCGCGCGGCAGGACGCGGCGCGGGCCCGGCTGTGGGACCTGATCGCGGTGACGCCGTGGCTGACCTGGCAGCTGCTGACCAAGCGCCCGGAGAACGTCGCCGCCCTGGTGCCGTGGGGCGACGACTGGCCGCGCAACGTGTGGCTGGGCACCTCAGTGGAGGACCAGACCCGCGCTGAACAGCGGATTCCCGCTCTGCTGGCGCTCCCGGCACGGACCCGGTTCCTGTCGTGCGAGCCGCTGCTGGAGCAGCTGGACCTGTCGCGATGGCTGGGGATCGAGCACTTCGACTCCTTCGGCTGGGGCCAGGAGCTCGGCGCCGCGCTCGCCGGCCGGGTCGGCCCGGCCGGCGGGCTGCACTGGATCATCGGCGGCGGCGAGTCCGGGCCGCGAGCGCGGCCGATGCACCCGGCGTGGGCGACGTCGCTGCGCGACCAGGCCCTCGCCGCCGGGGTGCCCTTCTTCCACAAGCAGCACGGCGAGTTCCGTCCCGACGGCCCGGTCTACGCCGCAGGCGAGACCGAGGCGGACTTCGACGCGACGATGCTGGAGGTGAACGGGACCGGCTGCGCGCTGGAGCTCGACGGGGCGCGGCCGGTGCGCTGGGACACCCGCGAGATCACCGTCGACGCGGTGCCCAGCACGAGCGCCTGGTGGATGAGCAAGGTCGGCAAGAAGGCCGCGGGCCGCGCGCTGGGCGGTCAGGAGTGGCAGCAGATGCCCGAACGGTGGATCCCCGTCGCGGCATGATCACGACGGCGCGCCGGACTACCGGTCAGGCGGCGGGCAAGGCCACGATATGCAAAGTGCCCCGGACCTCCCACTTCGAGGTCCGGGGCACTCCTGTGCGGTGTTCGTGCTGCTACGGGGCCGTGAGCGCGCCGTTCTTGGCGCTGATCACGAGCCCCTCCATCGCCTCAGGCCTACCGCGCAGGGCTCCACCGGCGATGTACTTCGAGTCGCGCACCGCTCCGCCGAAGGTCAACTGGGCGAATTCGACGCACCCTCCCGAGTCGCCGCTGGCCCTGGCCTTCCACCAGGTTGCGCCGGCCAACTCGTCCTGTTCTGTCACATGATGTCCTTTCGCAGGTTGTCGATCAGGCGCCTTGATTTTGCCTGGGACAGCGCAGCAGCCCGCAGGTTGTTCATGATCTTCTCGTAGCGCTGGATCTCGTCGAGTTCCTCGAAGAAGATCCCCTTGACCGCGGTGTCGATGTAGACCAGGCCGGGGTCCTCGGGGATCGGGAACTTCAGGATCGCGAACGGGCCGTGGACGGCGCGGTGTCCGCCGAGCAGGGCCAGGCGCGGCAGTTTGGAGCGCAGCGGGTTGCGCAGCGTCTCGTCATCGTCGTCGTCGTTCTCCGGGGACAGCACCTGGATGTCGACGTTGGGCAGGTCGCTCAGCTCGAGCAGGTGCTCCAGCTGGTCGCGCATGACGGCCGGGCCGCCGACGTTGTCGAGCAGCAGGTGCTGGGAGATCACCAGCCACAGCCGCAGCGGGTTGTCCTGACGGGTCAGCGCGCTCCCGCGCAGGTGCCGCAGGTGCAGGCGGCGCTCGATCTCCTCGTCGGAGGCGTCGGGGTCGTAGAACCGCAGCAGCGGTTCGCTGTAGCCGCGAACCTGGACGAGGCCGTTGAGCGCCATGAGGTCGGCTCCGTGCTTCTCGGTCGCGCCCTCCTCCAGACCGGCGTAGAGGTCGAACCTGCCGGGGTCGATGTCGCTGGCGATGTCGACCTGCTTACCGCTGTCGGCCTGCTTGACCCGCGACCAGAACGGTTCGATCGCCTCGGGACAGCCGTAGAAACCGAACAACGTCTCGACCGTCGCCCGATCGGGGAGGTTGCGGCCGGACTCCAGATGGCTGATCCGGGACGGTGCGCACTCCAGTCGCTTCGCGGCGTCCTTCTGGTCCTTCTTGGCGGCTTCACGACGTCGTCGCAGCTCAGAGCGGATCCATCGCTTGAGGACCGCCGGTGAAATTACCTCTGACATGAGGTCAGCATCTCCTAACACGGCCGCGCGTCTCTGTGGCACGTCTGGGTGAGCAAGACCTTGAGCGGAACTTCACCCAAACGAACGATCCCGGCAGTAACGTTCACGCAGTAACGTTACTGAAGTTCCCGCCGGGCACAAGACCAGCAGGTCAGCCCCGGTGAGAACCGTAGTCTGCCAGGGTCGGAGGTCGACCACGCCCCTCCTCGGAGGCGCGTTATCTCCCCTCGGATCTCCGCCCCTGGCTCTCGCTGACGGCGGCTCCGATTCGGACCCCCGACCCGGATCGGGGTCGCCGTCCTCCACCGGATCTTCGGGGGTTCGCGATGGGAAGCCGTAGCCGTTCAGCCTCGCTGGACGCCTTCCTCGTGCTCAAGCGCGGCGCCGGTGACGAGCGGCAAATCCCGTCCAACTCCCCCGCCGGCGCGGTGGCCGTGATCAACCGGTGGCTGCGCCAGGACCCCCAGGCGAGCCTGTCGTGGCTGGTCAACGAGAACCTGCCTGAGCCGATCGTGATGTCCGGCCGCCTGCAGGGGCACCTGAAGATCGGCCTCGACCAGAAGCGCACCCACCTGTTCGTCTGCCAGCCCGGCGAGCAGGTGGGCCCGAAGCTGACGTCCCGTTGTGGCCTGACCTTCGACTGGTGGGCGCTGGAGTTCGCCGAGGCACTGGATACGCCGATGGGCGCGCCGTGCGAGCAGTGCGAGCTGCTCATGATGGGACCGGTGCCCGAGCACCAGAAGCCCGCGCTGCCCTCCGCGCAGAGCGAGGACGACGGCTGGGACGGCTGGCTCCGCTACTACACCGAGCTGGACTGGCCGGTCATCGAACACGGCGGCCAGCTGCTTCTCGACGCCGTCACCACCTCCGACGTCGTGGTGCTCACCGTGCCTGTCGACCTGGCCAGGCAGGTGCAGGACGACCTGGCCGAGCGTGAGATGCAGGCGCCGCTGCTGTACCTGCCGTCCATGCCCGACGAGGCCCTGTTCGTGGTCAGCCGCACCCCCGTGCCCGTGCCGATGCCCCCGGCCGTGCAGAGGCTGGGAGCGGCGGTGCCGCTCCCCCCGTCCGTGGTCGCAGACCACGAGGGCGAGTTCTACCTCGAGTGGGGCGTCTCCCCTGGCGACGCGGTGTTCGGCAGTAGCAACGACCTGCGCTGCCGCGACATCGACGTGGTGGCCGCCATCTACAAGGTCCACCACCAGCAGCAGCTTGAACAGCGGCAACAACGGGCGATCACCTCATGATCACCCCCGCAGCCTCGCGGATCGACGAGATCCGCGTTGACCGGTCGAGGTGTGGAGCAGCACGCCACGACCGGACGACCCTTCCACCAACCGAAGGAACAACCGCGATGATCAAGGACCTGTGCTCCCCCGAGGACGTCGACGTCGCCATCGCCAGCGAGGAGCGGCACGCCCGCGCCCAGCTGCGCAACCTGATCGAGGACGTCCCCGCCGACAAGGTCGACGCCGTGATCGCCATGCTGCGGGACTTCGCCGGCGAACTGCCCGAGCGGCGCGCGGTCGCGCTGCGCGGGGTCAGCGACCCGGACGCCCGGATGCTGATCGCCGAGGAGTACCCGGAGCTGGCCTACGAGGTCGAGGGCAGCCGCGGCGCGAACGGCAAGGGCACCGTCACCCACACCTGGACCTGCACCGGCACCGGCGCGTTCGTCATCTACCGGCAGGGCCCGGAGGGCTGCACCGTCGTGGAGAACGGCGGGCTGCTGGGCCGTCACCTGTGGGACGACCTGGTCGGCACGTTCACCGCCTACGACATGACCCGCCCGCCGAAGACCGCCGAGGTCGAGCAGGCGGCGCGCCCCGAGCGCACGGTCGCGCTGGCGGCCCACTGACCAACTGGCGGCACCACAACCACGGCCCCGGCGCCCTTTCCCCCAAGGGCTCCGGGGCCGTGGTCTGTCTCCACCCGCTCGGCTGTCCAGGCGAACTGCAGCCGGTAACGACGCACCGGTCCGCTGCGACTTCTCCTGTGCAGCAGGCGAAGGCCCGTCACCGCGCGCTCGGTGACGGGCCTTCGTCGTACGTCGGGCGGAGTCGGTCAGGGGAACCGGCGCACGCACGGGCACATGGTCGGCGCGGCCGGATCCGGTCCGACGAGGCGCAGCCCGGAGCCGTGGCAATCCGGGCAGGCCCGCAACGCCGCGTGGTCGACCTCGGCCGACAGCCGGGGCACGTGACGCCAGCGGCCGGCGAGCACGTCCGGGTCGGACAGCGGGTGCCGGTAGAGCTGGCCGGGCGACGGTGAGCGCGTCCAGCTCCTGGCCCGGTCGGGGAAGCCGATCCGGTGCAGCGCCTCGCCCAGGTCGACGCCGAGCTGACCGCGCACCTCGTCCCAGTCCGCGCCCTCGGTGGTGGTCCAGGTGACCTCGGCTTCGTCCAGCCACGACGTCCGCCACAGCGGCCGGCCGCGCCGGTCGAGAACCTTGATCAGGTCCGGAGACCCCTCGCCGGCGGCGAAGTAGAACATGTCGAACTCGGCGGCCGCGGCGTCGGGGAACGGTCCGCGGATCAGGCGGGTCGTCATCGCCAGCGTCAGCCAGTGCGACTCCAGCGGGTCGTTCGTGGTGACCCAGTCCTCGACGAGCGGGCCGGTGGGAAACAGCGAGATGGGCGGGGACGTGACGGGCATGGGCGCCTCCTGCGGGCGGACGATCGGTGAACGCGTTCCGGTCCGCCGCGCGCGGGGAGGGTGGGCGTCCTCGCGCAGCGGCCCACCCCGCCCTGGGTGTGGCCTGCTGGTCGCGTCACCGAGGTCGCGCCGAAGCCGTCGGTGTACGCCCTGTTCAGAGGTGTCAGGGACGCGACCGCGCAGGGCCGTGACCCTCGGTGCCACGGAGCGGGCGCCGGGTAACCTCGCACTCTTGGCGAAAGGGCGCTCACGTGACGTTGGACTGGAACCGGATCGGCTCGTCTTCCCCTGAGCTGCTGTTGCGGCCACGGGACATCTTCGCGGCGTTGCCGAACAAGCCCTGGTCGTACCTGCGGCAGGAGCAGGGTGAGGCGTTGGAGGGCTGGTTCGCCCGCAAGGACGACCGCGACGTGGTGATCAAGCAGAACACCGGCGGCGGGAAGACCGTCATCGGTCTGCTGATCGCGCAGAGCACCCTGAACGAGGGCGTCGGCAAGGCCGTCTACCTTGCGCCCGACACCTACTTGGCCGGCCGCGTGCGGCGGGAAGCCGACCGGCTGGGACTGCCGACCGCCGAGCGGCACGACGACATCCGGTTCACCAGCGGTCGCGCCATCCTGGTGACCACCTTCCAGAAGCTGATCAACGGCCTGTCGGTGTTCGGCGTGGTCGGTGGCCGGTACCCGACGATCGACCTCGGGGTCGTGGTCGTCGACGACGCGCACGCGGCCCTGGCCACGACCGAGGGGCAGTTCCGGCTGAGCATCCCGGTCGAGCACCCGGCGTGCCTGAAGCTGTTCGAGCTGTTCGGGCCGGCGGTGGCCGAGCAGGGCCAGAAGACCTGGCTCGACATCACCGAGGGCGACCAGACCGCTGTGGCGCGGGTGCCGTTCTGGGCCTGGGCCGACAGGCAGGTCGAGGTGCTCGAGATCCTGCACCCGCACCAGCGCGACGACGACTTCAAGTTCGCCTGGCCGCTGATCGCCGACTGCCTGAGCCTGTGCACGGCGATGTTCTCCAGCCGCGGCGTGGAGATCCGGCCGCCCGTTCCCCCGATCGGCAAGATCCCCTCGTACGTCAACGCCAAGCGGCGCGTGTTCCTGACTGCCACCCTGTCCGACGACAGCGTGCTGGTCACCAACCTCAAGGCCGACCCGAGGAACCTGGCCGCCGTCGTGACACCCGGCAGCGCGGCCGACCTCGGCGACCGCCTGGTGCTCGCCCCGGTGGAGCTCAACCCGCACCTCGACGACGAGGCGATCCGCCGGATGGCCAAGGGCTTCTCGGTCGGCGACCGCGACGGCGACGGCGTCCCGGAGACCCGGCCGGTCAACGTGGTGGTGCTCGTGCCCAGCACGGCCAAGGCCAACCAGTGGACGCACCTGGCCGACCGGGTGCACTACGTCCGCGATCTCGAACACGGCGTCGCCGAACTCGTCGCCGGGCACGTCGGTCTGGTCGTGCTGGTCAACAAGTACGACGGGATCGACCTGCCCGGCACCGCGTGCGAGCTGCTCGTGATCGACGGCATCCCGCGTCCGCTGGACGCCGCCGAACGCCGGGAGGCGTCCGCCCTGCTCGACAGCCCTCTGCGGCGCATGCGCGACGTGCAGCGCATCGAACAGGGCATGGGCCGGGGCGTGCGCGACGTCGAGGACCACTGCGCCGTGCTGCTGATGGGTGCGGGCATGGGGATGGCCGTGCACGACGACACCTGGCTGAACCTGTTCTCCCCCGCCACCCGCGCGCAGCTGCAACTCAGCCGCGACCTCGCCCTGCAGCTGCAGGGCGCTGGCCTGGACGGCATCCGCACCGCGCTGTCGGTCTGCCTGGACCGCGACCCGCAGTGGGTCCGGCGCAGCAAGCTCGCCGTCGCCTCGGTCCGCTACAACAACGTCGGCGCCGTGCGCCCGGAGGCCGTCGCGGCACGCGAGGCGTTCGACTTCGCGACCGCTGGCCAGCACAACCAGGCCGTCGACCGGTTGCAGGCCGTCATCGACGGCATCGTCGACCCGGCGCTGCGCGGTTGGGTGCGTGAGCAGAAGGCGACCTACCTGCACTTCGTCGACCCCGCCATCGCGCAGCAGCAGCTCGGCGCGGCGATCCGGGACAACCCGGCCGTGCTGCGGCCGGTCGTCGGCGTGGACGTTCGGCGGGCCCGCGCCGCCGCGGTGCAGGCCCGCGCAGCCGCCGAGTACCTCTCCGCCGCCTACACCGACAGCACGGGCTTGGTCCTCGGGCTGCGCGCCGTGCTCGACGACCTCGTGTGGGACAACGACCGCACCGACGACGCCGAAGCCGCCTGGGAGAAGCTGGGCAGCCACCTGGGGTTCGACAGCATGCGGCCCGAGCGGCTCTACGGAACCGGCCCGGACAACCTGTGGACGCTCAGCGCCACCCAGCACGCGGTGATCGAGCTGAAGACCGGCGTGGAACGCGACTGCGAGGGCATCGCCAAGAAGGACGCCGACCAGCTCGGCGGCAGCGTGCGCTGGAACGAGGGCACGAATCCGGGGGTGATCAACGTTCCGGTCATGCTTCACCCGGTCGAGGTGCTCGACGGGAAGGCCGTCTTCGTGCCGGGGATGCGGGTGATCACCCCGGCCAAGCTCGCCGAGCTGAAGACGGCCGTCGAGGCCTTCGCCACCGCGCTCGGACAGGGCAGCACCCTGTGGGGCAGCGAGCAGGCCGTCGCGCAGCAGCTGGCGTTCCACCGCCTTACCGGCGAACGCATCATCACCGCGTACTCGGTCGCGGCGCGCCGGGCGCCGTGACGGCGGAGGCCGGTCAGGGGCAACGGCGGCAGGTCGGGCACCAAGCGCCGTACTCGGCGGCCTCCGGCCGGTGTCCGGCGCGGTGCCCGGCGGACAGCAGCAGACCCGCGGTGACTTCGGGCGGGTAGCCCAGCACGAGGCCGCAGACCGCCTCGTGCTGCTCTTCGTGCTGTTCAGCGGCGGTAAGCACGTCGAGGTCGGCCGCTGCGGTGAGCGCGACGGCGACCTCGTCGCCGAGCGCGGACGGCAGGGCCTGCCGGTACTCGGCGGCCAGCGCGGCCAGGTCGAAGTGGTGGCCGAGCGTGCCGGGTTGAGCGGCGAACGCCCAGCAGCCGCGCGGGTGGAAGTTGACGGCGAGCCCGGCGGCGCGGGCCGCGTCGACCCGGTCGCGCATCTCCCGGCGCGGGCGGATGCCGAAGTACCCGGCGGGCTTCTGCCCGGCCGCGACGGCGTCGGCGGTCCACCGTTCCCAGTCGCCGAGATCCGGGGCGCGGCCGCCGAGCTCGTCGAGGGTCAGCGACTGCGCGAGGATCGGGTTCCACGGGCTCACCAGCGGTGATCGCCAGTGCATGCGCGGACCGGACCAGCGCCAGATCATCCAGCCGTCGACGGCCGCAGCCCAGTCGGTCAGGCTGCTGGCGGCCGGGCGGTGGTAGATCCCGTGCGCGGGTTCGCCGTTGTCCTGCCAGGGACCGGAGTTCGACCACCACGGGCTGAGCCGGGTCCACCAAGTGTCCGGGTTTCCGCGCGCCGGAGTGCGCGGGTCGTCGACGTGGGCGGGGTCCAGGATCCAGCCGCCCAGGTCGCGCCAGGCTGGGCCGCGGCGGGTGAGCCGGGCGGGCAGCAGGTCCAGCAGCGCGGTGACCTTCGCGTCGGGTCCGGTCGCCTCGGCGGGCTGCGCGGCGGGCAGGTAGGTGCTCACGGTGTCCCTTTCGGTCGGCGGCGGTGGTTGGTGTGTTGTCGCTGTTCAGCGGTGGTCGGTGGGCGAGTCGGTGTCCGCGGGCGGGCTGGGGCGGGGGAACGCCCGGCTGGTCGGGACGACCGCGAGGTAGCTGTTGATGCCGGCGGTGGCGGTCTCCATCACCCCGTAGGTGGTCACGTGGACGGTTGGCAGGGTGCGGTGTCCGGCGGGGACGGTCGGCAGGTCGGGGTCCAGTCCGGCGTCGACGGCGTCCAGGGCCTGCTGGACCGCGTCGACCACCCGGTTGTTGGCGTCGCGCTGGTCGCGGACGTCGCCGTGGCGGACCGTGGCGAACACGGTCACGGCGACCCGGTAGTCCTCCGTGTCCATGTCCGGCTGGGGCTGGTTCATCTGCGTCTCCTGGTCGGTGCTGGAGTCGGTCAGTGGTCGATCAGCGAGGCGAGGAACGCGGCGGGCGTGTGGGCGCGCCCCGCGAACTCGACGTCGTCCGGGTCGAGCGCGGCGAGGACGTCCTCGCGGGTGTGGCCGGCCTTGTCGGCGTTGAACAACTTCCCTGCCACGGCACCGAACGCCGCGCAGCCGATCACGGCTTCGGCCACGTCGTCCGGCAGCGTCGCGCGGACCGCGTCCTTGGCCAGGTCCCGTTGGGTCTGCTCCCACTCGTTCATGTCGCATCCTCTCCCGCTAACGTCACCAACATAACCAACGTTACCAACATGACGGACCATGAGGCAAGCGAGACGTCCGACAGAAATGGAGATGGCCCCTGAACATGCTGTTCAGGGGCCATGCGGATACCGACGGGCCGAGCGAACGCCCGGCGAGGACCTACTCGTCCCCGCCGGGGCTGCCAACCTCCGCCTCGTACCAGTCGTGCGGAACCAAGACGGCGACCGGGTCCTTGCCGTAGGGCTCGATCTTGGTGTGCACGCCGCGCGACGCGGCCGCGACCATGGCGGTCAGCTGCGCGCGGGCCTGGCTGCTCTGCATCGACTGCACCTGCGACTCCGCGGGCCGGCGCCCTTCGGGCAGGGCCTCGTACCAGTCGATCGACACCACGACCGCGACCGGCACGGCGGCCTGCTCCCGGTCCTTGGGGCGGCCGCGGCTGCGCCTGATCTGCAGGTGGTGTTCGGGTGCGGCGGAGGCGGTGACCTGCTCGATGAGGTCACCCCACTCGAGGCGCACCTCGGCCATGGTCTTCGTGATCATGCGCGGATCGTACCAACATTACCAACTTTACAAAAGTGGTTGCGTAACGTTGGTCAGGTTGGTAACGTTGGTGATGTCAAGGCGGGGCGGCCCGCCAGAACCGCGAGAGCCCCCGGCGAGCAGGCCGGGAGCGAGGGAGACCGAGATGGCCATCAGCGCCGAGAACGCCCGCAGCATCGTCGCCTGGTCCAAGACCGACAACGAGCGGCTGCGCACCGGCGACCTGACCGAGGGCCAGTTCTGGGCCAACGTGCACGGCCGTGACGCCCTCCTGGCGTCGCTGCCCGCCGAGGACCGCGCCGCGGTCAACAGCCTCAGCCACGACGACGTCTAGTTCCCAGCTCCGGCCGGTCCGTCGGTCCCGCCCACCAGGCGGATGACGGCGGACCGGCCGGTCCCAGCCCGGACCGGCGGCAACCCCTTCCCGTCAGCGCCACCCCGGCGCACCGCCGGTTCCGCACGGAGTCGGGCACGACTTCCCCGCGTGCCCGGCTCCGTT
Source organism: Lentzea sp. JNUCC 0626 (assembly GCF_043632865.1). Lineage (NCBI taxonomy): Bacteria > Bacillati > Actinomycetota > Actinomycetes > Pseudonocardiales > Pseudonocardiaceae > Lentzea > Lentzea sp. JNUCC 0626. The sequence goes on along the minus strand of NZ_CP171636.1, from coordinate 90,205 downwards.
CCAGCCACGGCCAGTCGAGCGCTACCCCGAGCGCGTCCAGCTCGAGCGCACCTGGCCTCTCCGGGCCGAGCCGTCCATCGCCTCCCCCGACGGCTCGGCCCCAGCTTCGGCCGCACGGCGCCCCCACGCCGCCGGCCCCGCGAGCGAGGTCCGACCGGGGACTCCCCCTCCCCCGGTCGGACCTCGCGCCCCCGGCGACCGCCGTGCTGCGCGCCGTGCTGGCGCGTCACCCCCACGCCCGCCAACACCACCCCGTTCGTCCAAGCCACCGAGGAGTTCCCGTCGTGAGAAGGATCGTGGTGTCGGCCGCGGTGATCGTGGTCCTGGCCGCCGCCGTCGTGGTGGACAGGCAGGACACCGCGCACGCCCCGAGCGCGCCCGGCACGATCGTCGCGACGCCGATCCAGGGCAGCGGCTACACCGGGCAGGACCTGCTCGCGCAGCTGCGCATCGCCCCCGAGGACACGGCCGCGTACGACCCGGCGGTCTGGAACGGCCAGCACCAACCCGGTTGCGATCTGCGCGCGGCGGTGCTGCGCGAGTTCGGCACCGGCGACGTCCACGGCACCGGGTGCGATCCCGCCTGTCCGACTGTGGCGTGCTGGACCAGCAACTACGACAACGTGCACACCAGCGACGCCGGCCAGCTGGTGCTCGACCGCCGCGTGTCCGCGCAGGAAGCCCATCGCTCCGGAGCAGCGGCCTGGAGCGACGCCCGGCGCGCCGAGTTCCTCGACGACGCCGAGAACTTCGCGCCGACGACCGCGGTGACCGCGCACGCCCACGACGGCCGGGACGCCGCCCACTGGCAGCCGGTCGAGGCGTGGCAGTGCTTCTACGCCCTGCCCTACGCCCAAACGAAGATCGACTGGGACCTCACCGTCGACCAAGCCGAGTTCGACGCGCTCGCGTCGATGTTCACCTGGTGCCCGTAGCCACTCGCAGAAGAAGGAGACCCCGATGTCCCGCGCCTCAGCCCTGGTCGTCGTCATCGCCACCGTGCTCGCGGTGATCGCCCCGGCCGCCTCCACGCCCAGCACGCCCAGCACGCCCAGCACGCCCAGCACGCCCGCCCCGACCGCGCCGGGCGGGAAGTGGGTCGTGGAGGACGGCCCCTCCTACAGCGGACCCCGCGGCCAGAACCTGCCCGGCGGGTCCGGCGAGCACTTCGTGACCTGCATCCCGGAGGCCGACCTGGCCCTCGACCGCACCCGGCGCGAGCACTGGCGCGAGATCCACATCCCCGCCGAGCACGCCTACGACGACACCTTCGACACCGGTGTCCCCTGCCCGGAGGGCAAGGTCCGCCTGTCCAGCGATGAGGGCCGGTGACCCGGCCGGCTGCGGTCACCGAGGACAACCTGCACTTCGGCACCCACCCCGACGACCCGAACGGGGTGCGCGACTGCGGCACCTGCCGGGGCCAGGCCGTCGTCGACGCCGCCCCGTGCCCGGACTGCTGGGCACGGCAGCAGCTGCGCGACGCCTGGTGGAACGGCTCCTCTGGACCCGAGCGACTGCGGCAGACGCTGCGCAACCTGTGATCGACCGCCCTGAACAGCAATTTCGGGAGGAACTCCATGCAGCCGCCGCTGCCGACGAACGACGTCTCGGCCGCCTGGTACAGCCCGGCGGCCAGGCCGGGCGACGTGCTCGCCGGGCTTCGGTGGACCGTCGACGCGGAGACCGGCGTCGGCGCCGCGGGGCCGCGAGTCCTGGGCCGCCTGGACGAGCAGGGCCTGGGCGCGATCGTGCGCGTCGAGCACGCCGTCGACGCGCACGGCACCTCCGGCGCGCGTCAGGCCGCCGAACGGATCGCGGTCGCGCTGGCCGAGCAGGAGGACGCCCGGCGACACCCGTGGGCGATGGTGCTGCGCGGGCTGCTCGACTGGGCCGCGCAGCAGCTGGCAGCCCGCGACCTCGACACGGCGCGCTCGCTCTACCGGCAGGCGCGCGAGCTCTACGGGACGCTGCTCGACCAGTTCGCCCCCGGCGGCTGGGCACAGGCTCGAGAACACCCCCGGCTGTGCTGGGCGTGGACCTACGCCGACGAGGCCGACAGCTACCTGGCTCAGCGGCGCCTGATCAGCGCGATCTCGCGGCTGCGCGACGGGGTGTTCTACCTGGCCGAGGCCGAGTGATCCGGCAGGCGTGACCAGCGCGGGGCGTTGTGGCGTGTCCACGGCGCCCCGTCTGCTCGTCGAACCAACTTGCGTAAGGTTGGTAATGTTGGTAACGTTGGTTGCAGCGAGGGACACAGGGCGACATGGAGGCCGAGATGAACACCACCAAGCGGACGATCGAGCAGATCCTCGACATCAAGCTCCGGGCCGCCGCCGTGCGCGTCCAGGAGCGGGCCGCGGCGCTGGCCGCCGACCCGCAGAACGAGGAGCTGCAGAGGGCCGCGCGCCTGGCCGACGAGGCACTGGAGAAGACGGGCCGGGAGATCGAGCAGCTGAAGGGCCTGCCGGAGGGCGTCGAGCCCGAGCGGTACGAGCCGGCCAGCACCTGGGCGCTGCGCCGGTACGCGGCGATCCTGCGCGAGCAGAACCCGGACCTGACCGCGGACGAGGCGATGCTCCAGGCCCACCAGGACGAGAACGAGTGGTTCGAGAGCTGGTACGCCCGCTTCGCCGACAACAGCGATCTCGACGAGGAGTGATCCCGGTGCGCCCGGCCCTGAACAGGACTTACGGGGCCGGGCGCGGGGAGGACGGGACACCGTCGCGTCCCACCTCGCGCGGCCGAAGCGCCGCGCCGGGGACCACCTGGCCGTCGAGCGGGTAGCTGAGCCGGTCGTTCGCCGAATGCGCGACGCCGCGCACCCTCCCCCACCACTCGCCGGTGCGCGTCTGGATCCACTGGCAGAGCTCGGCGGGGATCACCTCGCCGTTGTCCAGCCCGTAGGCGAGCACCCGCAGCGGTGTCGCCCCGGAGCCGATCCGGCTGGGCGGGAACACCGCCGCGAGATTGAGCCAGACAGGTTCGGGGGCTCGACCTCGCGGACGGTCCCCTCCCAGCCGTCGGACGCCACGGCGTCGAACACCCGTTCGACCATTCGGGTATCGTAGCTGCCGGCGACGCTGACCTTCGGTCGCCAGCGCGGAACGCTGCCGGTCGGGGAAGGACCGGACAGCAGGCCGACGCGCACCACCACGGGCCGCTCCGATCACCGGGGCGGCCCGTCGTCGTCGGCGCGTCCGCCGTGCGGCCGCCGAGCAGCCCTGGGGCCGGCCAATAGGATCTGCGGATGCGTCCGTGCGGCTCGGTCCGGGTCAAGTTCGCCAACAGCGACTACGACAACGTCTGCGTCAGCTTCGGGGGCGGCGACGACCTGCTGCCCGCCTGGCGGGACCTGGGCGACCTGCTCGCGCACCGCTCCGGGTGGCACTTCGACGTGGTCAACGACGGCGAAGCGTTGTGGAGCCTGGGCCTGCTCGGGGAGTCCCGGTTGAACATCCACGTCACCGAGGACCGGCGCTTCCACTGCCATGACCACGACACCGACCAGGACGACGTCGTCGACGGCATCCCCGCGCTGGAGGACTGGCTGTCCACACGGGAGGACCGGGCGAAGCAGCCCAGCGAGTTGCTGCTGGACATGGCCCGCGCGATGGACTGGGGCGTGCTCAAGAGCCACCCGTTCGCGCTGCGGGTGAGCTGGTCCGACGGGTACTTCGCCGCCTCGCTTCCCGACCACTACGACGTCGCCTTCGGCCGCACCCTGCCCGAGGCGATCACCGGCGCCGCCGAGATGCTCTGCGGCCTGTTCGGCGCCCCGCCCGCGCTGGCGGCACAGCTGACCCTGACCACCGAGCTGGACACGACGGCGACCCGTCGTCTGTCCGGGCAGGCCGGCTAGCCGCCGTTACCCGGCGGGGCTGCCCGGCTGGGCAGCCGCTGTGACCAGGCACAGCACGTGGTGTGGCGGTTCGCCGAACAGGCGGATGCCACTGCCGGTCACCTCGACCTCGCGCCACCCCTCGCCATCGGCCGCGGCCAGGCGCACCCGCACCGGGCCCGCCGGGACACCGATGTCGGCGGTGGCCTGCTTGAGCATCGCCCGCAAGGCCGGCAGGTCCTCGGGATGGCACATCTCGGGCAGATGCCGGTGCGCGGGCAGGGCGACGCCCAGCTCGGCGAAGCGGGCCGAGGTGAGGTAGACGTGCTCGAAGAGCGTGTCGATCGCGCACAGCGGATCGCGGGCCAGCACGAACGCGGCGTCGAGGTAGCTCGGGGAGTCACTGGTGTCGGTCACGGCGGCCGCCGCGGAGTCCAGGCGCATCGTGACCCCGCGCAGCCAGGTGTCCGGCCCCGGCGCGGTCACGTCGCGGCGCCCGGCCAAGCGCAGCCGCACCTGGCCGCCGTCCGCGGTGCGCGCGGCGAAGTTGTGGATCAGCAGGGCGTCGGAAGTCATGGTCAGGAACCGCTCCAGCACCCGCTGCACCTCGGTGCGGTGCGCGTCAGCGACGATCTCGTCCAGCCACTGCGGCGCCTCCCAGTAGTGCGGGCCGGCGCCGGGTGGCGCGGGGATGCCGTAGACGTCGAAGGCCTCCTTCGACCAGTGGATGCGCATCTGCTGATCAGGGCCGGGCGGGGTGACCCGCCACTCCCAGCTACCCACCAGCGGCGGGTCCGGCAGTTTGGCGTGCGCGGGGCCATAGCAGCCCAGGACGGCCACGGGTTGCCCGCTGACCGCGCCAAGAATCGGCTGGACGCGGATGACCCATCGGCGTCCGAAGTCCTCCAGCACCTCAGTGCGGGGCGTGCGGTCGATGCAGGCCAGGCGCATCTGCGGCAACAGGATCCGGCGGGCGGTCAGGTCGAGGGACGGCTTGGGCGAGACGCCCTGGTACAGCGACGGGCCGACGGCCAACAGGTGGAACCGCGCGTCGAGCAAGATCCACTGTCCCGCGTGGTCTCGGGACCCGCTCATTCCGCGTACGGCGAACGCGCCGGTGAGGTCAAGGCGAGCATGAGCGCCGTCTTGGGTGCCGCGCAGCCGCGCGGGCGAAGCCCGGTCTGGACCGCTTTGCGACGGTCCACTGTCAACACCATTCCCTGTTTTCGCTGCTCAGTGCCCACCCACGCCACTCTATGTGGACCAGTGCGCTAGGCGGAGTGGTCCAAAGTGGTCGGGACAAGGATCACCGGATCGGGTGAACCGAGGCAAACACGTAGCGTCATTTTCCGCTGCTCCGACCGGGCAAGCACAACCGAACGTGTCTGACGGAATGGAATAATCCATGTCGACGTTGTGTGCTGTTCGTATAGGTTTGTGGTCATCGTGACCATGCGCTGCTGCTGGTCACAGGCTCGTTCCCGTTGGTCGTCGGGCGTAGCCGGTCCCAGAAGTGGGCTCGCGGTCATCAAGCCGCGAGCCGGGACGAGGCTGCATCAAAGACACGTGGCGTGATCATTTTCCTCCATCCGTGAGGACGCGCTACCCCGACCGGGGAGGTCGGGAAGGCGAACGCGAGGGGCCGCGACGGATCCGGCCCGTGTCGGCGAGAGGCATCACCACAAGACGGTGCTGCGGCGCCGTGAGCGATCGTCGAGCGTGTTGGGGGACACGAAATGAGGGGCAGCTCTACCCAGAGCGACCACACGTCGCGCTGTGACGACCGGATGCAGGGCACATCCACCCTGGCGGTCACCTCGCCTCCGCTACCCGCGGAGGTCAACAGCTTCATCGGCCGGACCAGCCTGATCAACGAGGGCACCCGGCTGCTGGGCACCGCACGCCTGGTCACGCTGATCGGGACCGGCGGTGTGGGCAAGACCAGGTTGCTGGAACGGCTCGCGGTCGACCTGACCGCGAGCGGAACGTACAAGCACGGCGTCGTGGTCGTCCGGCTCACCGACCTGAAAGAGGCTGACGACCGGTTGGAATCCACGATCGCCGACGCGCTGGGCATCCTGGACAACTCCGCCGTGCCCGGTCTGGCACGGCTCATCGAGTACTTCCGGCACAGGCAGATGCTGCTGATGCTGGACAACTGCGAGCACCTGATGGGCGAGAGGCCCGGCTCGGGACAGATCCCGCGGCTGCTGAACACCCTGCTCAAGGCCGCCCCGGCGTTGCAGGTGATGACCACCAGCCGCGTCCGGCTCGGCGTGCAGGGTGAACACCTGCTGCTGGTGCCGCCGCTGTGCGCGGGCGACATGGCCGACTGCGAGACCGTCGACGGCGAGAACAGCACACACGAGGCGGTGCGACTGCTCATCGACCGGGCAGCCGCGGTCGGGGTCGAGATCAGCAAGCAGGACCGGCCGCTCGCGGCGCGGTTGTGCACGCTGCTCAGCGGCATCCCACTGGCCATCGAGCTGGCCGCCGTGCAGCTGGACACCATGACGCTGCGCGAGATGGTCGACCACCCTGGCCTGCTGGACCTGCTGGACGACGGACCGTCCGAGCAGCGTCACCACCGGACCATGCGCGCGGCGATGCACTGGTCCTACGAGTTGCTGACCGAGCCCGAACAGCGCATGTGGGCACTCACGGCGGTGTTCGAGGGCGGCTTCGACCTCGAGGCGGCCACGGCGGTGTGTCGCGACCACGGCATCGCCGAGGACCAGATGCTCGGCCTGCTGGCCCGGCTGGTGCGCAAGTCGGTGCTGCTGGCCGAGGCCCGCGAGGGGCGGACCAGGTACCGGATGCTGGAGATGATCCGGCAGTACGGCCTGGACCTGGTCGTCGACGCCGGCATCGAGGACCAGGTGCGCCAGGCCCACGCGGAGTACTTCGACGCCCTGGCGGCGCGGAGCGCACGCGAGTGGTTCGGCCCCGACGAGATCGACTGGTTGCGCCGGATGCGCGCCGACCTGCCCAACCTCCGTGCCGCGCAGGAACACTTCCTGTCCCGGCCCGACATGGCCGGCCGCGCTCTGGAACTGGCGATCAACGCGACCAGGACCCGGTTCTTCTTCCTCGCCGGTGTGCTCAACGAGTCCAGGCGGATGCTGGGGCTCGGTCTCGACGAGCACCCCGACGCGCCCAGCCCCAACCAGATCGCGGCACTGTCGCTGACCTCGTGGGTGGCGCTGTGCCAGGGCAACCAGCTGCTGGCCGGGCCGCTGCTGGCCCAGGCAGAGGTCTCGGCGCGCGAGTTGGGCTGCTACGACTCGTTCGGTCCGTTGCTCTACGGCCGCGGCACCCGCCTGTTGGTGGCCGAGCCGGATCCCGTCCGGGCCCGCCGGTCCCTGGAACTGCTCGCCGAGGCGGAGCGCGCCTTCCGCGTCCAGGGCTCCCCCGGCGACGCGTTCATGGCGCTGCTGTTCCTGGCGATGGCCGCGGCCTTCCACGGGGACCGAGACACGGCCTTCGCCGAGAGCGCGCGGGCGCTGGCGACCGCCCGATCCGCCGGCGCGCAGTGGTCGATCTCGTGGGCGCTGTGGGTGTGCGGGCTGGCGGAGCTGAAGTTCGGTGATCCGGCGACTGCCGGAACGCTGGCACAGGAGGCGTTGCGGATCCAGCGGGCCAACGGTGACACCTGGGGGCCGACTTGGAGCCTGTGGCTGATCGCGCTCGTCGCGGTGAAGCTGGGCGAGTGCGAGCTGGCCGGGCAGCTGTTCGGTGGAGCGAGCATGGGACAGCGGCTCACGCAGGCCAGTGTCCTGGGGCTGCTGCCGTTCCTGCGTTTCCAGCAGCAGGCCGAGGCCGAGGCGCGGCGCGAGCTCGGTGACGACGAGTTCGAGATCCAGGTGGCCGTCGGCGAGTCGCTGTCCTGGGCCGAGGTGCTGACCCTGGCCTTCCGGCTGCGGCCGGAGCGGAAGGCGGACACCGAGCACGAGTTGCCCGGTGGATTGTCCGAGCGGGAGTTCGAGGTCGCCGGCCTGGTGTCCAAGGGCATGCGCAACCGCGAGATCGCCCAGCGGCTGCACATCTCGTTCCGGACGGTGGAGGTGCACATCCAGAAGATCAACCGCAAGCTCGGCCTGACCAGCAGGGTGGAGATCGCCGCCTGGTACCTGGCGTTGCAGGAGATCGGCTGACCCGGCCGGGGCCGCCCGCAACGGGTCGGGCGGCCCTGGCCGGGTAGGTCAGCGCCCCAGCAGCAGGGGAAGGTCGACGTAGCCGTTCATGATCGCGCTGTGCCTGCGCTTCAGGTCGGCCTCGTCGACGGCCAGGCGGGCGCCGGGGAACCGGCGGGTCAGCCCGCCGAGCGCGAGTTCGGCCTCCATGCGTCCCAGCGGAGCGCCCAGGCAGTAGTGGATGCCATGACCGAAGGACAGGTGGCCGGAAGCGTCGCGGTGCAGGTCGAGCTGGTCACCACCGGGGAACCTCGCGCTGTCGCGGTTGGCGCTCTGCAGGCTGACGAGCACGAGCTCGCCCGCGGGGATCAGCACCCCGCCGACGTCCACGGGCTCGGTGGTGAACCGGTGGGTCGCCATCCGCACCGGCGAGTCGAACCGCAGCAGTTCCTCGACCGCACCGGGCACCAGCTCCGGCCGCTGGCCGAGCAGCCGCCAGCGCTGCGGGTCCTGCAGCAACCACCGCACGCTGTTGCCGATCATGTTCGTCGACGTCTCGTGACCGGCCACGAACAGCAGGAACAGTGTGCCCATGAGCTCGCCGGGAGCGAGACGGTCCTCGTCGCCGGCGACCTGGATCAGCGCGGAGAGCAGGTCGTCGCCGGGTGTGGTCCGCTTGGCGGCGATCAACTCGGTGAAGTACTGCTCCATCGCCCGTGAGGCGGGCAGGGTCCGCTCGGGCAGGTCCTCCATCAGCGCGGCGGTCCAGTCCCGCAGCGGCCCGCGTTCCTCCGTCGGGATCCCGAGCAGTTCGCAGATCACGGTCAGCGGCAGCGGGAACGCGACCCGGTCGATCAGGTCGATCGGCCGGTCCCGGGGCAGGACCTCCAACAGCGTGTCGGTGAGCTGCTCGACCCGCGGCTTCAAGGCCTGCACGCGGGCGCGGGTGAACTTCGCGGTGAGCAGACCACGCAGTCGTGCGTGCGCCGGGTCGTCGTTGAACAGCATGTGCGGGCTGAACATGTTCGACAGCGCGTCCGCCTGGCCCGTCTCGGCGAGCTGACCGCGGATGATCGCGGTCAGGCCGCCGATGTCCTTGCTCAACCGGGGATCGGCCAGCGCGGCACGGGCGTGCGCGTAGTGGCCGATGACCCACACCCTGATCTGGTTGGGCAGCGTGGCGCGGTGCGCTGTCGCCTCGGCGCGCAACGCGTCGGCCACCTCGAGCGAGGTGTCCCAGTACCCGTCGCCGAACAGCGGTGTCTCCGTCATCGTCACGACGGCTCCTTCCTGATGGACGCCCTGCACCGGCACGGAGTGCAGCGGCATCGCGTGGGCGTCGGGATGAGCGGCGGGAAGCCGGGGACCTGCTCCGGCACGAGACCGCGAGCGGCGGCACACGGTGCTCTCACGGTCCGGTCTCTTCCCGTCAGCCGACGGCAGCCGCACCGGCGAACGGCACGGGCCGGGCGGGGAGCGGACGAGGCCCGCAGCGCGCGGCGACTGCCGGCACGCGATAGGTGCGTGCCGAATTCGAGAATCGTTGATCATGAGGACGCACACCATTAGGGCGAGCACGTATTTTCGGAAGATCGGACCACGTAGTCATTTCCAGGCACCACGTAGGCCATTGATAATTGCCACGTAGTGACGGCCGAAAACGAGGTCTATTCGCCTTCAAATGACTCTGAAAAGCTCGGTGATCAGACTTAAAGCACCGACGCCGCGTAGTCGGCGATACCCGATGTGTGATCAGGCACGACGACAGGACAACGTGTGCGGGCAACCGGTTGATCAACGCTCTGAACAGGAGTTACTACGGCCGGTGTGTCACTACGTGGTGGTCTCGCCGGTTGCTACGTGTTCGCCCTTAGCCTTTTCGTGGATGACTAAAAACGGGTGCAGAAATTCTTCCAGATCGCGTTGACAGGGAGAAGGTTTGTCCTATTGTTGTCACGTCGATAGGGATTCTGGACAGCGTCACTTCGGGATGCCGTTCCAGTCGACTCCCCCTCTCCGAACGGGGGCTTCACCAGCGCAGGGGGCCGGTGAATCACTCGGAGACACGGGAGTACCACACGACATCGGCACAAGGGGGGCAGTGGCATGAGCGCGCGTACGGCGAGACCAGGTCCCAGGACGGGGCACTGGTCGCCCGCGCTGCTCAGCACCACACCGATAGCGCTGCTCCCCTCGTGCTCATGGCCCCGTTACCCGGAACCGCGCCGGGGACAGGGCTCAAGCCGGGCGGCGGGGCGGGGAGGAACCCGCCGTCCGGCTGCGGGTCAGCACACCACTGCTGACCGGAGAGGAGACACCGGCTGGCGTGCCGTGTCGCCCGTGCTCGCCGAGCACGACGGCACGCCGGCCGGAGTCACAACATCTCGGGGAGGGGATGGATGTCACCGCACCGCCAGCCGTTCTGGAAGCACACCGAAGCCGGGCTCGTGCTCCGCCTAGGCCGTCGCGCCGACCCGGTGCCCGAGCCCATCGACGAATGGCTGATCGGCCCTGGGGGGCTGGGCCTGTCCGCCGATGCGGCCGAGGACCTGCTTCGGCTGGAGGGCCGACTGCGCGCGCTGGTCGCCGCGCTCGTGGCTAAGGCCGAGGACGCCGAGCAAGCCGTCGCGCAGGCACGTGCCGCGGCCGCCGCCGAGGACGCGGCGCGCGGCTGGGGTGCCCGCGGCCGCCGTCGGGCCGCGCACATCGCCCTGAAGCAGGCCATCCTCGACCACGACGCCACGGTGGAGACGCTGGAGGACGCCCGCACGCTGGTGGAGGTGCTGCGCGAGTTCGTCATCCAGCTCGACGCGCCGGACGGGCTGCTGCGCGAGGCGGCTGAGGGCTGGCGCCGCTCCCCCGCCGTTCCCACCAGCGTCATCACCTTCGACGACGAGGAGTCGTTCCTGGCCGCCGACACCCGGCGCGCCACCCTGAACGGATGGGCCGGCCAGACCATCGCCGGCGTCGAGGAGTTCGGCCACGCCTGGCGGCGCGACGGCGACGAGGACGACCCGCTCGCTGGGGACCTGGACCGCGCCGGGCCGTGGTCGCTGGGCTACGTCGAACGCACCGGCGAGATCTACGCGATCCGCCGCTGCGACTACCTGCCGCGCGCGGTGTGGCTGCTGGGCAGCGGGTTCGAGAAGCGGCGGGCCTTCGAGTTGCTGGTGCGGCTGGCCCCGCGCATGCGGGAGCCGAACTCGCTGATCCTGGCCGCGGGCACCCTGCACGCCGCCCGGACCTTGCAGCCCACCCGCCAGTGCGTCGCACTGCGGCGCCCTTCGACCGCGCCGGTCCCGGCCGGTCTGGCCAGCCGCACGCAGGCCCCGGACATCGAGGAAGCCGGATGAGCCGCGACGGGCTGCGAACAGGCTCACCACGTCGCCCTGGTCGGGCATGCCCGACTCGGGGCGCAGTCAGGGGAGCACCGGCGGACACCGTGCTGCCGGTGGAAGAGGGGAGAACAGGTGATTGGGGAGACACGTGGATGCGTAGGGCACACGGCTACGCGGTCCTGCTCGGCGGCGCGCTGGCGGTGCTGGCGGGGTGTTCGAGCGGTCCCACGCCGACTCCCCCGCCGTCGTCGGCCGCCAACTCCAGCGCCGCGGCGTCGGTGGCGCTGCCACCGCCGGATCAGCGTGGGCCGCAGGTCACGGTGGAGGGCACGGTGACCTGGATGAGCTCGCACCCCGGCTGCATCCGGTTGGAGACCGCTGCTGGTCAGAGCTTCCAGCTCACCGGCGACGTGGCCTCCGACAACGAGCATCGCGCCGCCCGCGGGGAGCAGCCAGCCGTCCAGCGAGTACGGATCACCGGGTACGTGCCCGAGGCCGGGGCATCGGTGTGCAGCGCGGGCCGCGCGTTCGTCACGGAAAAGGTGACTCCCGTGGACCGCTAGTCACAAAACAGAAAACCGTCAGCCTTTGCTAACCCGGCTTTTCCTTTTGGAACCGGGCGCTTAAGCCTGTGCAAAATACGTCAGAAAAAGACGCTCAACAAAAGACTTAGAATTGGTTGACAACTACGTTCGTCACGTTGCAGAGTGAACCCGTCCGGCGCATCGGCGCTGGTCAGAGGCCAGCAGAGGGGACGCTGGCGGCACCGGGGGCGACAGAGTCGCCACGCAGGGGGATTTCATACAAGGGCATTTCTGCGCCTTGTTCCGCATTCCGCTGCGCCCATTCACAGCCCGCGATGAGGCCATACATCGCACGGGTCCGGTGTGTCCGGTAGAGCAATGAAATCGGGGGCTTTACATGGCTGTACGACCATCCCGCGCGGCGGCAGTGCTTGCCAGTTGCGCGGTGCTGGCCGGGATCGGCGGAACGACTGCGGCGCAGGCGACTCCGACGGCCCTGGACAGTGACCGCACCACGATCGAGGGCAGTGCCCCGACCTGGGCGACGCCCAGCGCCAGGGTCGGCGACGTCGCGGACGGCGAAGTCCGCCAGGTGCAGGTGGCCCTGGCGCTGAAGGACCCGCGCGGCGCCGAGGCCCTTGCGCGGGCCGTGACGACGCCTGGCAGTCCTCAGCACGGCAAGTTCCTGTCCGCGAAGCAGTTCGTCGACCGGTTCGCCGCGGACAAGTCGACCGTCGACCGCGTCTCGGCCTGGCTGGGCAGCCAGGGCCTGAAGGTCAAGGGCGTGTCGGACAACCGCCACTTCATCAGCGTCGAGGGCAACGTCGGCACGCTCCAGACCGCGTTCCGGGTGAAGCTGTCGAAGTTCAAGCACACCACCAAGAAGGGCGCGTTCGAGCTGGCCGCCCCGGAGTCGGCGGTGTCGGTGCCCCGCGAGCTGCGCGGGTCGGTGCAGGCCGTCCTCGGCCTGGACGACAGCGAGCTGACCATCGCGCCGAAGCAGGTCGCGGGGCGTGCCCCGAACGGCGCGCGTCCCGGCGTGACCCCGGCGGCACCGGGAGACCCGCAGTCCTGCGCGCGGTACTGGGGCGAGGCGAACAACTCGAGCGCCCCGCAGAAGTTCGGCGCGGGCAACCAGTCGAACCTGATCTGCGGCTACAACACCCCGCAGATGCGTGCGATCTACGGTCTGGGCGGCGGAAACACCGGCGCGAACAGCACCGTCGCGATCATCGGCGCGTACAACCACGCCGCGATCGTGTCCGACACCAACCGGGCCGCGCAGACCTTCGGCTCGCCGCAGCTGGCCGCTGGCCAGTACAGCGCGGTCCTGCCGCCGGCCTACGACAACCAGGACAAGTGCGGGCCGGAGAGCTGGGCCGGTGAGCAGGCCCTGGACGTGCAGGCCATCCACACCATCGCCCCCGCGTCGAAGATCGTCTACTACGGCGCGACCTCCTGCTACACGCTGCTCGACGCGCTGAACAAGGCCGTGCAGGACAACAAGGCCAGCGTGATCAGCAACTCGTGGGGTTACACCGGCGAGTCCTCGGTGGCGGCGGCCAACCGCCAGCAGATGGACGGCATCGCCCTGCAGGCCGCGATCCAGGGCCAGGCGATCACCTTCTCCAGCGGCGACGCCGGCGACAACTCCGGCGGATCCGCGCTGGGCAAGGTCGAGGCCGACTTCCCCGCCAGCCACCCATGGGTGACGGCCGTGGGCGGCACCTCGGTCGCGCTCGGCGGTGACAACAAGGTCAAGTTCCAGGCCGGGTGGGAGATCGCCGGCTACACCCAGTCCGGCAACACCTGGGCCGCGCAGCAGGACGCCGACGGCCGGTTCGCCGGTGGTGCCGGCGGCGGCACGTCGCTGCTGTTCGACCAGCCCGAGTACCAGAAGGGCGTCGTCCCGGATGGCGTCGCCAAGGGCAAGAGGGCCACGCCCGACATCTCCGCGCTCGCCGACGCCTACACCGGCATCGGGGTCGGCTTCACCACCGCGGATGGCTACGTCGAGTACGCCTCCGGGGGCACCTCGGCCGCCGCGCCGATCGTCGCCGCGCTGGTCGCCAACGCCCAGCAGAGTCAGGGCGTCGAGCGGATGGGCTTCCTGAACGCGGCGATCTACCAGCTCGCGGGCAAGGCGGCGGTCACCGACGTCAAGCCTGTTCAGGCGGGTGTCTGGTCGCCCTACATGATCAGCTACGGCAAGGTCACCGTCCCCAACCAGCAGGGCAGCTACCTGGCGGAGTTCGACGCCAAGCCGCAGTCCCTGCAGAGCGGAACGGGCTGGGACAACGTGACCGGCGTCGGCACTCCCAACGCCGCGTTCCTCACCTCTCTCGGCAAGTAATCCCGATCGGTCCACAGGACCGACGGTGCGCCGCGTCGCCCACCGGCTCGACCTTGCCGGAACGGCCGGGTGGGCGGCGCGGCATCCCCTGGACGCGGGTGGGGTGCGTTCCGCCGCTGTCGGGGACGTCCGGCACGCACACCACCCGTTCATGCCCCCCAACAAGTGAGGAAGGAGGTGCCCAGTGATCGACGACGACGGCGACCGGCCCGAACCGGCGGATCGGGACGACGAGCGGCAAGACCCCGCGACCGGCCCGAATACCCCCTCGGGAGAGCGGTCCTCGTTCGAGCAACCGCCCGCGGTGATGCGGCGTCGCAGGCCCGTGCTGATGGCGATCGGCGGACTGGTCGCCGTCGCCGTGATCCTGGCTGTGGTGGCGCTGGCCACCCGGACCTCCTCCGGCCCGGCGGCGAGCACCGTCTCCGTGGCCACCAGCGAGCTGCCACCCGCTGCGGCCGAGGCCGACGGCGCACCGGTGGTTGCGCCGCGTCCGGTCAGCGACAGCGAGCTCGCCACGCTTCCGCAGGCCACGACGTTCGGAGAGGCGCCGAACGCGCCGCGCGACCCCGCGCCGGATCAGGCGCCCAGCGGGAAGGTGGTGCACCCGAACGCCGCGGTGCCCGTGTTCGCCTCGCCCGGTGGTGACCCGGTCGCGGTGGTGCCCGCTCAGCAGCCCATCGGCATCGCGCCGCACCAGACCTTGAGCGACACGTGGCTGCCGATCGTCGCCGAACAGCCAGGGTGGGCGCTGGTTGGGCTTCCGCTGCGGCCCAACGGTTCCGTCGCGTGGATGTACGTCGAGGACCCTGCGGTCACCGTGTCGAGCACGCCGAGCGTGATCACCGTCGACCGGGGCAAGTTCGAGCTGACGCTGACCACCGACGGCGCCGAGGTGGGCCGCTGGACGGTCGGGACCGGCAAGCCGTCCTCGGTCACTCCGGCCGGGCGGACGTTCCTGCTCGCGGCGATCCGCGAGGCCAAGCCCACCTTCTCTCCGATCGTGCTGCCCCTGGGGGCGCACTCGGACACCTACGAGTCGTACGGCGGCGGTCCCGGGACCGTCGGCGTGCATACCTGGCCGACCGCGGATGTGTACGGAAAGCCCAGTTCAGACGGCTGCATCCGAGTTCCGCCGGAGGCCCTGCAAGTCCTCACCAAGGTCCCGCTCGGGACGGCGGTGTTGATCAAGTGAATACCCGTAATCGGCCCGATGGGCCACACCACGACAAGGGGGGACCAGTGGTCCGCACTACCCATTCACGAACACTTCTGGCCGGGCTGGGCGCCGGTGCGCTCGCGGCAGGGGCGCTCACGATGATCTTCACGGGCTCGCCCGCCAGTGCGCAGGCGACGACGTCCACCGCCTACGGCGTCTCGGCCTCGGGCGTGGAATCCAAGGCCGCCCAGCCCTCGGTGAGCAGCGACGGCGCGGTCAAGACCGCGTCGGGCTCGGTGTCCGGCATGGGCTGGAGCGCCACCGGGATCACCGTGAAGGCCGGGGCCGGCATGGCCGAGGCGACGATCGGCAACGTCACCGCCGGCGGCAAGAGCATCGGGTCGGTCACCGCGAAGTGCGCCGACGGCGTGACCACGTACTCGCACGGCGGGGCAGCGCCGAGCGACCCGAAGTTGAAGGTGTCCTTCGGCGGCGGGGCCGGCGCGACCATCCAGATCCTCGGTGCGGGCGACAAGCCGGTGCAGACGATCACCGTCGGCGTCGTGAAGTGCGGCAAGGGCACGCCGCCCACGACGAACCCGCCGACCAGCAACCCGCCGACCGGCAACCCGACGCAGCAGCCGACCGGCACGCAGCAGCCCACGGGCACGCAGAAGCCGACCGGGACGCAGAAGCCGGGCGACAAGCCCGTCAAGCCCGCGCCGCAGCCCGAGATCAAGGACGGCCACCACCCGGTGACCGGCTGACACGACCGCTAGTCCGGCGGACCGCCCCCGCTTCCCCAGGGGGCGGTCCGCGCCCCAAAGCCCTGTTCAGAGCCCACACCACAGGAGGAGGTACGCCATGATCCACACCGATTCCCGGCCCGGCCTGGACGTCGAGCTCGCCCACCGGGTGGATGTGCTGGCCCGCCTGGTGTGGGGTGCTCCCCGCTTCGTCGACGCGCTGCGCTGGTGGGCCGGGTTCGATCTGCGCCGCGAGCCGCGCTCGCCCGATGAGCGCCGCCTGGTCGACGAGCACGAGGCGCTGCTGCTGGACGTGCCGCCCGGCACGCAGGTCACCGCCCGCGACGGCTACCTCGTGGCCGCGCTGGGCACCGAGGCCTTCCGCGTGGCCGCGGTGAGCGCGCTGGTCTACGAGCCGGCCGCCGGACTGGACTTGGCCCGCCGCGAACAGCTCGACGCCGGGCAGATCCCGCTCGGCCGGGTCCTGGCCGACGCGCAGCGCTCCACCCACTACGTGACCCGCCTGGCCGGACCGCCGCGCGAGGACGAACCCGCGCTGCGTGCGCGGGCGACGCTGCTGTGCGGCGGACGTCCCGCCGCCTTGGTGCACGAGACGGTCCTGTGGCGGCTGTTGACCCACCGAGCGCCCGGCAGGTTGCCGCACTACGCGCAGGCCAGGCCCGGTTGGGAGCCGATGTGGTGACCCTTCGGCCTTCCCACGGCAAGACGTGCCGCGCACCGCGCCTCGAGCGCGGAGCGGCCTCGAATCCGACCACGACAAGGACCTCACCGTGATCACCGCCCGACTCCTGAGCACCGCCGTCGCCACTGCGGCGATCGGCCTGTCCGTCATCGCCTGCAGCTCCCCGGCCACCGAGACCGCCTCGGGCAAGGCCGCGCCCGCCGGTTCCACCAGCGCGGCGTCCACCACGGCCTCGGGACCAGCCCAAGCGGATCCCTCCACCGGCGCCAAGCCCACGACGTCCAACGGAAGCGGAGCGTTCGACCCGTGCGAGGTGGGCTGGAGCGCGTTCCCGGCCGCGGTGCGCCCTGCCGACAGCAACGCGAAGCCGGTCAGGGTGACGGCCAAGGGCAGCGAGCCCTACGACGCGGCGTGTCAGTACGACAACAGCGGACCGGACGCGCGAGACCCCCAGGGCAAGCACTTCCTGGTCACGATCTTCCGGGCCGCGCCAGGACGGATGAGCGCCGATCCGGCCGCCGAGGCCAACCGGGACGCCAAACCGGGAGCGACGACCTTCGGCGGGCGGACCGGAATCTTGCGCGAGGGCAAGAACCGGACCAGCGGCGAACCGAACTGCGGCGCGCTCGTCTCGCTGCCGGGCGGCGGCGTCGGCGGGGTCCTGGCCACCAACGGCGAGTTCCCCGACGTCGACCCTTGCGCGGTCGCCCGCGGTCTCGCCGAAACGATCGCGGCGAAGCCGTGACCAGCACGCGAGCCCGGTCGACGACCAGCCCGGCCGGTGCGCGCACAGCCGCAGCCGCCGCGGCGTCGACGACATCAGCCGCGGCCTGACGCCACCACAGCCGAGAAGACAGGGGGAACCATGCACACCAGAAGGAGAAGCTCACCAAGCCGCTGGATCGCGGCCGCCGGACTGCTGCTGACGCTCGCCGGTTGTGCCACCACCGTGGCGGGCACACCGGTGGCCGAACAAGGCCCGAACGCCGCCACCTCCGGGTCGGCCGCGGCCTCGACGTCGACGTCGGGGGCGGCGCCGAAAACGGGAACGAAGTCCTCCCCCGGCCAGGACGCCGGGGCGGCCGCCCACGCGGTGATGCGCAAGGTCGACCCGTGCGCGCTGCACTCGCCGGAGGCCGCGGCGAAGGTGACCGGGATGCAGCCGGACGAGATCATGCCCGGCACCAGCCTCAACGCCTGCGACGTGGAACTGACGCCGGGCCCGCTGCAACTGGCGACGTGGACGCTGACCGCCACGGTCGGGGTCGACCTGGACGAGGGCCGCCGCCAGGAGGCCACCCAGGAGCAGATCGCCGACATCGCGTTCTTCAAGCTGCCCGCGCCCGGCGGTGCCGCCGCCGCCGACGACCGCTCGTGCAGCTACGTGATGGGCTTCGGCACCGACACCGGCATCGAACTGCGGGTACGCCGTTCCAGCACCGAGGCGCAACCCAAGACGCCATGCCAGGTGGCCACCGCGTACCTCGCCGAGGTCGGCAAGTACTGGAAGGAACCGGCCACCCGCTCCGACAAGGTCACCAGCCCCACCCTGCGGATCGCCGACCTCGACCCGTGCGCCGGGCTGGACGCGCTCGCCGACGCCCTGGGCGGCCCGATCCGCACGAGGACCTCCGACCCGTTCTCGTGCACGGTCTCGCCCGCCACACCCGGCGCCAAGCCCGGTCTGAGCGGGCTGGTCACCACCGAGGTCGGCATCGACACCGACCCGCGGGCCCTGATCGGCAACCCGGCGGCCAAGGACTACAAGGCCATGACCGTCGCAGGAAAGCCGGGCGTCGCCAGCGAAATGCGCGGAGCCAAGGGCAACACCTGCTCGCTGACCGTGATCGCCGACGAGGACGTCGCGCTGCAAGCCGACCAGAGCAAGCCCGACGCGCAGAAGTCCTACCAGGTCGTCGAGACCCGCGCGGAGACCTGCGAACTCGCGTCGAAGGCCGCCGAGGTCCTGCTGGCCTCACTGCGCTGAACCGCACCATCAGGGGGAAACACCATGATCACCATCCGAAAGGGAACGACGGCTGGCCTGCTTCTCGTCACGGCTGCGTTGCTGGGCACGGGGGCCTGCACCGGTCCCGACACCGACGCCGCAGGACCGGCCGGGACCGGTGCCACCGGCACCGCTCAGGCCGATCCCGGCATCGAGAAGCGGCGCGCCGGCCGCGCCGAGGGCTCGCTCGTCCTCGGGGACCTGAACAAGCCGAAAACCGCGCAGGAGCTGGGAGCCCCGTTCGATCCGTGCTCGACGATCACCTGGAACGACTTCCCCGCCGAAGTCCGCCCCGACGACGGCAAGCCCCACACCCCGCAGCTGCGCCAGCCGGGCAAGGACGACCCGTTCGACATCCGCTGCGCGTTCGACAACAGCGGCAAGGTCGCGATCAACCCTGACGGGAGCAGCACCGGCACGCCGGGCGGCTACTTCATCGTCAGCGTCGTCTGGGCCGGCGGCGACAAGCTCAACGCCGACCCTGCCAAGCGCCAAGGCGCCGAGGCAAAGACCTGGAACGGCAAGGCGGGCCTGATCCAGCGATTCCCCGACGATCCCAAGTCCGGAAAGAGCTGCATCGCCATGGCCAAGCTCGGCAACGGCGTCGGCGGCGCGTCCGTTACCAACGGACGTTTCGGCACCGACCCGTGTGTGATCGCCGACGCGCTCGTGAACGCCATCACCGCGAGGGCGAAGTGACCTCCACCCGCCCCGCGATCCGCCACCGGCGCGCGCAGCCCACCCGGCTGCGCGCGGTGCCGGCGTCGGCCGCGGACTCCATGCCGCGCACACCGGGCAGCACCTGGGCGCTGGCGCTGGCCACCCTCGCGGTGGGCACCAGCGGCCACGCGGTGACCGGGCTGCTGCCACGGATGAGTGCGGACCTGCACACCAGCCTGGCCTCCGTCGGTCAGCTGGTGACCGTGTTCGCCCTCACCTGCGCGCTGGCCGGCCCGGTGCTCGCGGTCGCCACCGGGCGGTGGGAGCGGCGCACCCTGCTGGTCGCCGCCCTGCTGGTCGCGGCCGCGGGCAACGCCGCAGCCGCGCTCGCGCCGGGATTCGCGGTGCTGGCGGCGGCGCGCGTGGTCACCGCCCTTGGCGCGGCCACCGCCACCGCCGTGGCCGTGGGCCTGGCCGCGGAGACCACTGCACCGCACCGGCGTGCGCGGGCGATGGCTGTCGTGCTGACCGGGATCGCCACCGCCCTGCTGATCGGGGTGCCCAGCGCCAACGCCGCGGCCTCGCTGATCGGCTACCACGCGGTGCTGGCGCTGGTGGCCGCGCTGTGCGCGGTCGCCGCCGCCACCGTCGCCACGGTCGTGCCCGCTGTGGCCGCTCCCCCGGTGTTGTCGCTGCGCGAACGCCTCGCCGCCGCCGGGCAGCGCCGCGTCCTGGCCGTACTCGGCGGCGGGCTGCTGGCGTGGACGTCGTCGTTCACCGTCTACCCCTACCTGTCGGCCGTGGCGGCGCACCACGCCCACGGCCAGGGCGCTCCGCTGACGGTGCTGCTGGCCGGGTACGGCGTGGGCGCGGTGACCGGCAACGTGCTCGGCGGGCGCGCCGCCGACCGGTTCGGCCCGCGCGCCCCGATGGTCGCCGGCAACGCGGGCGTCGCCGCGGTGCTGCTGCTGCTCGCTCCGGTTGTGAACAGCCCGATCGCCGGAGTGGTCGCGACGGTGCTGTGGGGCGTGGCCAGCTGGGTGATCAACCCCGCGCTCAACGCGTGGCTGGTCGAACTCTCCCCGCACCGCTCGGGGCTGCTGCTTGCGTTGGCGGGATCGGCCATCTACCTGGGCATGGGCCTGGGTGGTCTGGTCGGCGGTGCGGTCATGATCTGGACAGGGGTCGCCGCGCTGACGCCGATCGCGGCGGCGATCGCGGCCGTGGCGTGCGCGCTGCTGGCGGTGACCGGCCCGGCCGCGCCCGGCCTGCGCGAGGACGCGCTGCCCTCCCATCGTTCGCCGGTGCCCGAGGGTGCCTCGTTGCAGTGGCCACTGCGATGACCGCGCGGACAATCACGCTCACCGCCGTGGCTCTGGCCGCGGCGGCAGTCGCCGTGTCGGGGTGCTCCGCGCGCCCCGGTACCGACGCACAGCAGCCCAGCGGACCGACCTGGTCGACGCAGGCCACCAGCCCGTCGCCGACATCGGGCTCGCGCCTGGTTCTGCCGCCCGTCTCACCGATCACGCCGTCGCCCGGCCGGGTGGGCACGCCGTCGACGGTGCCGCCCGCGCCGCCCGCACCGGACACCTCGACCGCGACGTTCGCCGACCCGGTCGTGGTCGCTCGCGCCTGGATGACGCAGTGGTGCGCCATGGACTACCGCGAGCCGATCAACCACAACGTCGAGCGGGCCTCGGTGTTCGCCACGCCGGCGGGCAAGGCCGCGGACCTCGCCGCCGGAGATAGCCCGGCGACCTACCGCAGCGTGGTCGAGCAGAAGCTGACCAACCGCTGCGACAAGGTCACCGCCGAGGTCAGCCCGGAGGCGCCACACGGCCCGAACCAGGTCTACGTGGTGCTCACCGCCGACCGCACCCAGCTCGCCGCCGACACGCCGTTCCAGGTGTTGCCCGTCATCACCACCCGCTCGGTGATCCGGCAGGCCGACGGGCGGTGGCTGGTCGATGTGCACGTGGAAGCGGGCTGAGCGCGATGAAGAAATGGCTGCTCATCCCCTTGATCCCGGTGGTGCTGATCGTCGCGGCGCTGCTGGTGTTCGTGCAGCCCGACGACGCCGAGGCGCAGATCATCAAGCCGCCGACGTGCACCGCGCCGGGGGCCACGCCCAACCAGCCGGGCACCGGCAGCTACGGCGGGATCTCGCTCTCGCCGGTGCAGATGGACTCGGTGCAGAAGATCCTCAGTGTCGCGAAGGGGATGTCGATCACGCGCCGCGGCGCCGTGGTCGCGCTGCAGGCGGCGATGCAGGAGTCCACGCTCAACCCGCAGGCGACCAACGGCAACGCGGTCGGTCTGTTCCAACAGATCGCCCCCGGTCCGTTCAACGCCTACGTCGGGTACGACCGCACCGACCCGGAGCCCGCGAGCAAGGGCTTCTTCACCGTGTTGACCAAGCGGGCGCCCAACTACGAGACCGACCCGCGGACGAACGCCGAGCTGGCCGAGGAGGTCGAGCGCTCAGGCCTGCCGGGCCACTACACGAAGTGGCAGCCGTTCGCCGAGGCGGCGGTCGCGGCGCTGTTCGACGGGTCGGGGCCGCCGCTGGACTGCTCGGACAAGTCGGTCAAGGGCCGGATCCAGGTGCAGGTGCGCGGCAACGAGGTGACCTTGCCTGCGGAGGCCGGGGTGTCCGGCGTGATCCAGACGGCCACACCGCAGGTCGCCACGGCCGTCGCCGCGGGTCTGTCGTGGCTGGGCACCACCTACGCCTGGGGCGGCGGCGATGCCAACGGCCCGACGAAAGGCGTGAGAGACGGTGGCGTCGCCGATCAGCACGGCGACTACAACAAAATCGGTTTCGATTGCTCGGGGCTGACGTTGTACAGCTACGCGCAAGCGGGGGTGAAAATCACGCGGCCGTCGAACTCGCAATTGACGAACGCGAAGATGACTGTCCCATTCAGCCAGGCCCGACCTGGGGATTTGCTGTTCTGGGGAACCCATCACGTCGCCATGTACCTGGGGCAGATCAACGGCCAGCACATGATGTTGGAGGCCCCGCAAAGCGGCGACGTGGTCAAAGTGTCGAAAGTGCGAACTGGTGGGGATTTCCGCAATGTCGGAGCTCGACCAATTCCAGGGGGGTGAATGAAAGATGTCGAAACCTGGAGATGGATCCGGGTACGGAGTCGAGGAACCGGTGGACCTGACGCGCACGGGAGTTCCGGGCGCGGCGGTGCCGGTCGGGCCGCCGCCGGTGCCGGTGCGCCAAGGCGAGGCTGACGGGCTGGGCGGGCTGATGACGCAGCCGCCGTCGGTGACCGCCGATCCCGCGCAGTGGGGGTGGCGCGGGCGCGTGCGGCGCTGGACGTTCGGCCTGTTCAAGCCGAAGCCTGGCCGTGACGAGGCGCGATACCGGCAGGCCGAGGTCGCGGTGCGGCAGCACCTGGGCGGCACACGGCTGGTCATGGTGGCCAATCCCAAGGGCGGCTCGATGGTCAGCACGACCACGCTGCTGCTGGCGCACACGTTCGCTGCGTTGCGCGGAGGCAGCGTCGCGGCCTGGGACAACAACGAGTCGCGCGGGACGCTGGCCGACCGAGCGGAGGTCAGCGAGCCGCAGACCTCGGTGTGGCACCTGCTCGGCGCGTTCGAGCGGCTGGCCAGCCCGGTGGGCACCGCCGGGGACATGAGCCACTACCTGCGCTCGCAACCGTCGCGGGCCGAGGTGCTGGCCAGCGACAACGACCCCGCACGGGCCGAGCAGATCGGCTCGGGCGAGTGCGGCCGCATCGCGGTGCTGATGGCCCGCTACTTCCGGGTGACGTTCATGGACACCGGCAACAACGTCCGCAGCCCCAACTGGCAGTGGGCCGCGGCCGCCGCGCACCAGCTGGTCGTGCCGATCACCCTCGAGCCCGACGTCGCGGCCGCCGCGGGTTGGATGCTCGACGTCCTGGGACGACGCCGGCCCGACCTGGTGGCCAGCGCGGTGGTCGTGATCGGCCCGAGCTCGGCGCCGCCGAGCGCCGAGGTCCGGCAGCGGATGGTGGCCTACTTCGCCTCCCGCTGCGCGGTGGTCGTCGAGGTGCCCTTCGACCCGCAACTGGCGGGCGGACGGCCCGTGGTCTACACGCGCCTCAGCGAGACCTCGCGACGCGCCTGGGTCACCGCCGCGGCCGCGGTCGCCGACCGGCTGGCCGCCGTGCGCAGCACCCGGCCCGACCAGATGCAACCACCACCGCAGGCCGCTCCCCCGCCGACGCAGCACCAGCACCAGCAGCAGCCGGTGCCCGGTCAGCCGGGCGGCACCGGGGAGTTCCAGGCGTCGGTGACGAACCTGCCGCTACGAAAGGCCCAAGGAGAATGATCGACTACCTCAGCGCGGCGACGGACTTCCTCGCCCAGCAAGCACCGGGCAGCAGGAACCCCTTCGACGGCGTGGTGCCGGACTTCAACGTCTTCGGGCTCCAGTTCACGCAGGCGTGGCAGAAGCTGCTGGCCGGGATCTGGGGCATCGCCTTCGTGATCGCCGCCTTCGGCGCGATCCGAGCGGTGCTGGAGCTCCAGCACGCCAAGAAGGGCGGCTACCAGACCAGCGTCCACGAGCACACCGAGAGTGCCAAGAGGTCGGGGTTCGCGCTGGCCGGCCTGGCCGCCCTAGGGATCATCTTCGGTGCAGTAGTGGCCCTCTTCTGACGAACCGGAGAAACAGATGGCGAACTTCGCACCTCCCGCACAGCCCACGCAGCGCAGCCGCGGCTGGATCCTGTGGCTGATCGCCCTGGTCGTCGTGGCGGTCGGCGTCTTCGCGCTGGGCCGCTGGGTGTTCCCGGCGACCAGCGGGCAGCAGTCCACCGGTGGCTCGTCGACGAGCACACCGTCCCAGGGCGGGCTCGGTGCCCCGCACGGCCCGGCGAAGGTCGACAAGGGCGTTCCCTCGGGGTACACGCGCGACAAGGCGGGGGCCGCGACCGCCGCGGCCAACGCCATCCAGGTGCAGGTCGCTGTCGCGCACGGCCAGGCCGACCCGGAGACGGTGAAGTCCACCTGGATCGCCAGCAACGCCGACCAGCAGACGCGGGAAGCACTGTCGGAAGGCAAGAACACCAGCGGGGACGACCAGACCAACAAGCTGCCCGCCACCACTCGTGTGACGGCGTTCAGCGACTCGGCGGCCACCGTCGAGGTCTGGGTCGTCTCCACCGGGTCCACCACGGGCATCGGCGGGGGCACGCTCACCGCCGCGAAGTGGTCGACCGTGACCTACCAGCTCGCGTGGGAGCGCGAGGACTGGAAGGTCACCTCGTTCAAGTCGGTCTCCGGACCGCAGCCCGGTCAGAACGGCAATGGCTCGAATCTGCCTCCGCTGACGAACGGGCTCTACACGTTCTTCATCGAGTAAAGGCACGCGCATGGGGGGAGTATGTTCCAACGGCTAATCGTCCTGTTCATGACGATCGCGGCGCTGATGGCTTTTTCAGCGCCCGCCGCGCTGGCACAGCCACCGGCAACGATCGGACAGGTTCCACCTGGATTCCCATCCGAACTCAAACAGTATGTGGGCGGAACCAAGGAATTCCTGGACGCACCGTGGTTTCACGGAGCGTGCAAGGATCGTGGTGGTGATGTCGGGGCGTACATCAACGCGGTGATGTTCCAGGAACCTCGACTGTTGTACTGGAGTACTCCCCCCGAGGCGCGCAAGGCGTTTTGGATCACCGATCCGCTCAACATCCCGCCGAACATCGACGTCAATAAGGAGCCGCCGAACCTTCCCAAGACGTTCCCTGCCGTAGTCGAGGGCAGGGAGGCGTACACGCTGCGCGCCGGGAGCAGGTACTGCGCCGACAACCTCAAGCAGTGGACCAATCCAGCGACCAACGCATGGGGCTTCACCTGGGCGGCCGCACCGGATGCCGAGTCGCTGGAGGCGATGAAGAAGCACGCCAGCAGCTACCTCGACGATACGATCGACAAGTTCACCAACGCCTGCGGCGAGGGCAACGCGCCCTATTGCCAGAAGGCGTTCTTCCTGGACTGCTCGCGCACCGCGATGAACCCGGAGAAGAAACAGGACTGCATCGACTGGAACTTCAGCGTCGCGCAGCTGTTCACCGGGATCACAAAATTCATCGACGACAACACCAGTTGGCTGGAGAAGATCGGTCAATTCTTCGGCATGGTCGGTGAGGCTATCTGGACCGGCGGCAAGGTCATCGTCGAGGCGTTCATCGGCATCGTCAAATTCGCCATCAACGTCGTGAAATTCATCGCCAATCCAGGCGACGCGATCGACGACATGGCCAACAGCCTGCACGGATCCGCCGTGGACTTCACCACGAAAGTCCTGCAAGGACTAGCGGGGATAGGCAACTTCGATCCATCTTCGCCCTGGTTCTTAACAACCTACGCCGCCAGTACCGGGCTGGGGCTGGTCGTGATGGCGTTCATGGCGATCCTGATGATCGCCCGGACGGCCTCAGGCGGCGGTGGCCGGGAGGACCTGCAGGAGGCGTTGGTCAAGCACCTGCCGATGGGCGTGTTCTTGATGGTGTTCGCCCCGGCGATCGGCGCGGTGCTCGGCGAGGCGGTCAACGGCCTGACCAACGGCATCGCCGCCTGGGACGCTGGGTTCCTCACCAACGCGGTCGCCAAGCTCGCGCTGCTGGGCTCGGTGACCTCGGCGCTGATCCCCGGCGGGGCGTTCATCGGACTGCTGTTGTTCCTGTTCATGGTGGTCGGCGCCTTCGCCGTGTTCGTGGGTCTGGCCATGCAGAGCATCGCGCTGCCGCTGTCGGCGGTCGTCGCGGGCCTGGCATGGGGCATGTGGGTGCACCCGAAGTGGCGGCGCAAGGCGCTGAAGGTGCCGTTGACCTACCTGGGAGTGCTGTTCTCCAAACCGCTGCTGTTCTTCCTGCTCGGCGTCGTCTTCGCGCTCATCGACGGCAACTTGAGCGAACCGGCGATGAAGCAGGGCGGCATCGCGCTGCTGACGCAGATCGTCCTGGTCATCGTCGCGCTGATCGTGGCCGGTTTCGCGCCGTTCTCGCTGCTCAAGTACGCGCCGCTGTTGCCGACTGCGGCCGATTCGCACGACTCGCAGCCCTCACCGGGCTTCGGCACCTCCGCCGTGGTGGGTGCCGCGATGGGTGGTGGTGGACGCGGTGCCGGCGGAGGCGGGGGCGGAAGCCAGCCCGCCGCCTCCACCGGCGGCGAGGGCGGCGGCCAGCACTCCATCCAACAGACCTACTCCCAGCAGCAGAACAAGCCCAACGAGCAACCGCAGCCCAGAACGAGTTCGCCGGTCACCGCCGGGACGGGCGGAAGCGGCGGCGGAGCAGGACAGCAGCAGGTCGGCAAGGCCGCGGCGACCAGCGGAGCGGGCACCGGTGCCGCGACCACGACGGCTGCGGGCACGGCGGGGGCGGCAGGCACAGCAGGCACAACTGCGGCGACCGTGGGCACCGGCGTGGCCACGGGAGGCATGAGCGTGGTCGCCCAGGCCGGGGCGCAGGTCGGGGCCGCCGCGATCAACAAGACCCGGCAGGCCGCGCACAACCGGCACCTGCCCGACCTCGACGACGACGCGACCAGGGAGGAGTGATCGAGATGAGGATCGCTGTTCTCGGTGGCGAGATCGGCCGGCGCGGGCTGTTCGGTTCGCTGAGCAAGCCCGCCTACGTCGCGCTCGGTGTGGCCGTCATGCTCGCGTTCCTGCTGTGGATCGCCGTCGGCGGCA
Organism: Lentzea sp. JNUCC 0626; assembly: GCF_043632865.1. Classification (NCBI taxonomy): domain Bacteria; kingdom Bacillati; phylum Actinomycetota; class Actinomycetes; order Pseudonocardiales; family Pseudonocardiaceae; genus Lentzea; species Lentzea sp. JNUCC 0626. The sequence goes on along the minus strand of NZ_CP171636.1, from coordinate 63,035 downwards.
TGTCCGGGGCGATCAGCGGGTTCGCGGTGCTCGGCGGCACCTATCTCGTGGTCAACCCGTGGTCGCGACGCAGGTCCATCGCGGAGAGCTGGGTGTGGGCGGTGCGCTGGCGGCGACGTCGGCGCCGCGGGCACACCGTGTTCATCAGCCCGGCGCAGGCCCATCAGAGCGACCCCGACGACCTCGCCGGCCCGTTGTGGGAACTGCCGACTCCGCTGGGCCGGGTCGAGCCGCTGGACCTGTCCGGCACCGGATGGGAGCAGCTGTTCATCCTGCGCCACCACAACCCGGGTGAGCAGCAGTACCTCAGCGTGCTGATGGAGGTCCAAGGCCAAGCCTCCGGGCTGCGCACCGACCGCGCGTACGAGTCGGTGTCCATCCGCTACGGCGTGCTGCTCGCACAGCTGGCCAAGGCGGGCAGCTTCATCCGCGGACTGCAGCAGATCAACCGGATCGTGCCGCACGACCCGGTGATGCACCGCGGGTTCATCGCCGAACGGGTCTCGCAACGACCGGGGCTGGACGCGCTGATCGCCTCCTACGAGGAGCTCGTCGACCTCACCGCGCACGCCGCCGAGCAGCACCGCAACTACCTGGTCGCGCGGATCCCGCTGACGCCGGAGTTCTACGAGGAGAGCCAGTCCTATGGCGAGGGCGTCGCCGGCTGGGCGGGCCTGGTGCGCGAAGAACTCGCGCGGATGGCCGACCTTGCCGCGCGGGCCGAGCTGACCCGGCCGCAGGTGCTGGGCGAGCAGCGAACCTGCGCGGTGCTGCGGTCGCTGCAAGACCCGCGGTGGCCGATCGACCAGCACGAGGGCGTGCGGTGGAGCAACTGCTGGCAGTCCTACACGACCGAGCGGGACCGCTTGGTCGTCAACGACACCTGGCACACGCGCACCGCGATCCTGCCGCGCGAGGGGATCGCTCCGGCACCGTTGGGGCCGCGCTGGCTCGCGCCGCTGCTGACGAAGGTCAACCCCTCGGTGATCAGGACGCTGTCGGTCCGGATGGAGTTCGTGCCGGACAAGGTCGCGCGCGCCAAGGCCGTCGCCGACGTCGCGCAGGACGGCGCGTCGCTGGTCGGTGACGCGGAGAAGGGCCGGGTCGACGACGGCACCGACGAGGTCATGCTCTCGGCGTCGCGGCGGCGGCTGCGGGACCTCGCGCCCGGTTCCGGGCATCAGGGCGTGGACTGGTCGATGGCGATCTCGGTCACCGCCGCCGATCCGGCCGAACTGCGGCGGGCCTGTATGCGCGTGGCGAACGAGGCCGCACAGAGCGCGCTGACCGATTTGGACTGGCAGGACACCTGGCACGACGCCGCGGTGTTGGCGACCTATCCGCTCGCGCGCGGAATGGCGGTGGCGTGATGCGCAAGCCGATGCCCTTCCACCACCGCCGGCTGGCTTCGATCAGCCGGTTCACCGGTGAGGACGCGCGAGAGCTGCACGCGCTGGTCGAGGCGGCCGAGGGCCGTCGGTGCCGCGACGCCGACCCCGAGGCGTTCTTCCCGCCTGACGGCATGCGGTTCTCGCGGGAAGCCCTGGCGGTCGAGCGCGACCGCGTCGAAGGCCTCTGCCGGGGCTGTCCGGTCAGGCAGGAGTGCCTGGCCAGCGCGTTGCTGCGCGGCGAGACATACGGCAGTTGGGGCGGGGTCGCCCAACCGGACTTTCAGGTGCTGGCGCGGTTGTGGCGCGAGCAGAAGCAGGATGCGGTGCTCGTCGAGGACCCGGTTGAACAGGAGGTCGCGTGATGTCGTTGCGACCGAGCCACCGCGCCCCCGCCCGGCGCCCCGCAGCGCCGACAGTGGGCTGGCGGCCGCCGGAACCGGCTGCCCCGCCGCGCGAGCCGACATTCCTGCCGCCGCCGCGTCGGCGCCGGTGGCTGGACAAGACCGGCTGGTACGAGCCGCGCATCGACCCGATGCACACCACGACCCGGCAGGCCGAGGCGCTCAACCTCGCGCTCAGCTCCCCGCCCACGTCCTACCGCGGGCTCATCGTCGGCACCGACCTGCTCAGCGGTCAGCTGGTCACGCACGACCCGTTCATCGCCTACGAGGACAAGAAGATCTCCTCGGTGAACGCGGCCGTGATCGGCGACGTCGGCAAGGGCAAGAGTTCGCTGCTCAAGACGTGGGCGTGCACCCGGCAGTTGCTGTTGCAGGACAGGCGCGTGGTCGTGCTGGACAAAAAGCTCCAGTCCGGTCTCGGCGAGTACACCGCCCTGGCCAGGTTCCTGGGAGCGCCGTCGATCCGGTTCACCACCGACGGCACCGGGTCCAGGCTCAACCTCTTGGACCCGGTCATCGCGCTGGGCGGGGACCAGGTCGACGACGCCGGCGCGGACCTCAGCGCCCTCGGGCGGCCGACCGGCCAGATGATGCTGCTGCGCGCGGTGCTCGCCGAGGCTCTAGGGCGGCCGGTCACCGAGCGGGAAGGCAAGGCGCTGCGGATGGCGCTGATGTCGGCCACCCGCGGTGCCCGCGAACGCGACCGGGTGCCGGTGATCGGCGACGTCGTGCACCACCTGCTGCATCCGGCGGACGAGGACGCCGAGGCTCTGAACAGGACTTCTGGCGAGTTGCAGGAGTGGGGTCTCGATCCGGCGTTCGCGCTCGAGCGGTTCCTCGAAGAGGACCTGGCGGGCCTGGTCGACGGCGAGACCTCGCCTGAGGTGCACCTGGACCACCCGAGCGGGTTCACGCACTTCGACATCTCGGGGTTGCCGGTCGACGGCCCGGCGCTGCGCGTGGTGATGGTGTTGATCAACACCTGGCAGTTCAACATGCTGGCCCGCAGGTCCGAGCGGGCCCAGCAGACGGTGAACGTGGTCGAGGAGGGCTGGCACGTCGCGGAGGGCTCGGTCGGCGAGATCTTCAAGCGCAACACCAAGCTCAGCCGTGGGTTAGGGCTCGCCACGGTGGCCGGGTTCCACCACGTGTCCGACCTGCCGATCGACAGCCCGGCGCGGTCGTTGTTGCAGGAGGCGGAGACCGTCTTCATCTACGGCCAGGGAAGCCAGGACGACGCCGAGGCGTGCGTCGAGCTCTACAACCTCCCGGCCGGGACCGAGGAAACGATCATGGCGCTGGAACAGGGCACGTGCCTGCTCAAGGTCGGCAGCCGGGACCCGATCCTGCTGCGGCACGAACGCTCGCCCAGCGAGATCGCGCTGACCGACACCGACAGCGCGCTCACCGGGGTCCGGGGGTGAGCAGCCGTGACCGCCCCTGAACAGCAGGATCAGTCCCAGCCGCACTCCCCGACCCGACCGATGGTCGGCATCTTCTACCCGATGCTGGCCGCCTTGGCGATCAGCATCCTGGTCGCCGGCCTGCTCGGCGCGGCGCTGTCGGGGGCGCTGGCGGGCAGCGGCTGGGCGTGGCCGGAGTTCCGCGCGCTGCCCTCGATCGTGAGCAGGTGGATCTCCTCCCCCGGTGACCCGGCCGCCGCGTGGCCGGGTGATCCGCGGCCGGGCCCTGCCGCGTTGACTTACGTGCTGGTCGTGGTCGTCGCTCTGGCGGAAACGGCGCTGTGGGCGTGGGTTTCCGCGTGGCGGCGGCGGGTGCGACTGCGCAAGGCCGAGAAGCGCTCCGGGCTGGCTCAGGCGCACGTCCTGGACGCGCGGCTGGGGCAGAAGGCGGTGGCCAAGGGCGCAGTCCGGCTACGGCCGTCGCTGGCTGAGGAACGGCACGTCGACCCCGACGAAGCCGGGGCGCGGTTCGCCTTGCAGCGCGGCACCGGCTCCCCGCTGTTCGCCACGCACGAGGATTCCAAGCTCGTCCTCGCCCCGGTCCGCATGGGCAAGACCGGCCGCCAGGCCGTCGCCGACGTCGTTCGCGCGCCGGGCGCGGTGATGGCCACCAGTACCCGGTTCGACCTGCTGGAACTGACCATGATGGAACGCGGCCGCCGGGGCCGGATCATGGTGTTCGACCCCGAAGGCCGCACACCGTGGACGCGGCGACTGCGGTGGTCGCCCATCGTCGGCTGCGAGGACTACGACGTCGCGCTGCGCCGGGCCATCGCGATCTGCTCGGCCCGGCCGCTCGGGGACACCAAGGGCTCCGGCTATTTCGGCGGCCAGGCCGAGGGCGTCATGGCGGCGCTGCTGCACGCGGCCGCGCTGGCGGACGTGGGCGTCGACGAGCTGCGGCTGTGGACCAACACCCAGTCCCGCAAACCGGCGGAGATCCTCGATACCGACACCCGCGCCGCGTTCGGTGTCGCTGCCGAACTGCGCAAGATCCTCGACAGCGCGGCGTCCAACAACGACTCCTCCGGCGCCGGGGCGATCTACTCGACGCTGGCGCTGCTGCTGCGGCCGCTGGCCTCGCCGGCCACCCGCGCAGCGTGCAGCCCTGGACCCGACGACGAGCAGTTGGACATCGACGCGTTCATCCGCGGCGGCTGCGACACGCTCTACCTGGTCAGCCGCGGCCGCAAGAACAGCGCGGCGCCGATCGTGAACGCGCTGGCCAAGGAGATCCTGCACAGGGCCGATGTGCTCTCCCAGCATCCGACCGCCGAGCAGCTGGCGGCGCCCGCGGCCGGGGACCTGCGCCTGGACCCGCCCCTGCGCGCGGTTCTGGACGAGGCCGCGAATGTCACCCCGCTCGACGACTTGGCCAGCCTCATGGCCGATTCCGGCGGACGCGGGATCCAGCTCTATGTCTACGTGCAGTCGCTCTCGCAGCTGCGGCAGCGCTGGGGCCCGGAACAGGCGACCGAGATCTGGGACAACGCTTCGATCAAGCTGATCCTCGGTGGCCTGTCCAACTCCCGCGACCTCGAGGAGATGTCGCGGCTGCTGCCCGAGCGAGCCATCGACCAGGCGAGCATCTCCAGCGGCCCGGACCGCAGCCAGGTGACCGTCTCCCAGCGCATGCAGCGCGCTCTGACCGGCAACCGGATCCGTGAGCTGTCCGACGGCGAGGCGCTGCTGTTCTACCGCAACCTGCCCGGCGCCGTGGTGGACCTTCCGGGTTGGTGGGAGACCCCTGACCTGCAGGAGCGGGTGCAACGCTCCCGCACCGAGACCCGGCAGCTGGTCGCGGCGAGTGGAGGACGGATGCCCGTCGAGCCCGTCGACACCGAGCCCGACGACGTCGACCCGGCCTCAGGAGGTGCCGGTCATGGATGAGCAGGAGACCGGACCGGCCGAGGAGGAACAGCACGCCGGGTCGGACGTTCCGGAAGAGGTACCTCAGGAGGAGGTGCCAATTCTCGACGAGGAGATGCTGCCGGAAGTCGTCACTGAGCTGGCCGTCACCAGCGAGCAGCACACCTGGCGGCTGGACGAGCTCGGCGGTCAAGTCGACGAGCTGGATGGCCGGGTCACCGGGCAGGCAGGCGAGCTGGCGGCGCTGGACGAGGCGTTCAAGCTCCTGGAGGAGAGCCTGACCGAGAAGGTCGACATGGCTCGCCCGAATCGGTGGGCCTGGGAGTTCCTCACCCGCGACGAGGCGAAGCAGCTGTGGCAGGAGACGCGCTGGTTCGTCGACTACCTCATCCGCCGCTACCCGCTGGCCAGCGAGGTCAGCATCCCGCCGTGCTGGTACCGGCACACCGTGGCCGTCGACGAGCTCTCCGACCTCTACGCCGCCTGGCGGGAGGCGTACTGCTCGGGCAACCGCCCGTCGACGGCGATGACCGCGTGGCGCGACCGGTGGCTGTGGCCGATGCTGCACCGCTTGGCCAGCTACGCCGACTGGCGCGAGTGCAAGGAACGTCGCACGCACGTCGAGCCGACCGCCAGGCAGACCGGCACCGACGAGGAGTTCGACGCCTTCGTCGAAGCCGAGCTGGCGCTGCGTCCGCCGAAGCGGTCCAAGGACCTGCCGTGGCCCACGAGCAAGCCTGAACCGCGGCCGTCACCGCCCGTCGACGAGCGGCCGAATGGCACCGCGGCGTGATCGTCCGACCGGGGACAGGAGTACGGCAAACGGGGGAAGCCAACGCCCTGACCTTCATAAACCCGTTCAGTAACGTTACGTTGTGAACGTTACTGACGTAGCGAGGAGTCGGTCGTCCCGGCTCTCGCGCCGACGGGATGGGGTAGGTCGTGAGCGGCAATGCGGCAGGTCAAGAGCCCAACGACCCGGCAGGGCCGTCCTTGCTCGTGCTTGATGATGCCCGCTCCGACGCCGAACTGATGGACGCGGTCCGCAAAGGACGGCTAGCGGCGTACGGAGCGCTCTTCCAGCGGCATCTGGCAGCGGCCAACAACCTGGCACGCCAACTGTCCCGGCACCAGGCCGACGCCGAGGAGCTGGTGTCCGAGGCGTTCGCCAAGGTGCTCGACGCGCTGCGCGACGGCCGAGGCCCGGACAAGGCGTTCCGCGCCTACCTGCTCACCGCCTTGCGGCACACCGCCTACGACCGGACCCGCAGGTCCAAGAAGATCGACCTCGTCGAGGACGTCGCCGACGTCGCCCCGGCTGCCCTCAGCGTGCCCTTCACCGACACGGCCATCGCCGGACTCGACCGCTCGCTTGCGGCGAAGGCCTTCGCCATGCTGCCCGAGCGCTGGCAGGCCGTCCTGTGGCACACCGAGATCGAAGGTCTCTCCCCCGCCGAGGTCGCGCCCCTGCTCGGCCTGAAGGCGAACGCGGTCTCCGCGCTCTCCTACCGCGCCCGCATCGGGCTGCGCACCGCCTACCTCCAAGCGCAGCTGGCCGCGCACGTCTCCCAAGGCTGCCACGCCACCGCCGAGAAGCTTGCCGCCTACCTGCGCGGCGGTCTGAGCAACCGCGACAGGACGAAGGTCGAGAGCCATCTCGACACCTGCGGCCGATGCACGCGGCACCTCTCCCAACTCGGTGAGCTCAACGTCGGCATACCGGCGTAGCAGCATGTCCGCGTCCCTGCCTCAGCGCAGACACGGCACACACCTACCGCCGCAGGCGTACCGGCGTACCCAACCGTCGTCGACTCCAGCACCGCAGGGCGGGTCGAGTTGGTTCACCGCGGCCACGCCCGCGGACCAGCCGCAGACGCCGGAGAGCGAGTGGCCCACCAAGGACATCGACGCCGCCACTGCGACGGCAGACACCCAGGTCCTGCCCGTGGTGCCCGCCGAGGAGGCCACGCAAGTCATGGCCGCGGTCCCCGGCCGGCCGGAGGAGACCCGGACCCCGACGCCCCGTGACGAGCAGACGGTGAAGTCGTCGGTGTTGAGCGATCCGCAGGACATCGCGTTCCGGGACCGTCTCCTGAGCAACCTTCACCGGATCAGGGGTTTCGGTGAGCGGTGACGATCCGCGCAGCCGATCAGGAACGGCCGGGTACCAGGCCGGAGGTGGCCTTGAGCGTCTCGATCACGTTCACGGTCAGCTGCTCGCTGGTGCGGATCGACGCCAGCAGTGCCCGCGCCTGCTCACCGTCGTCGTTCCACATCGCCGCCACGAACCTGCCCGCCCACCGAGGCCCGGCGGGCACATCGTCCGCGGTGAGTTCCTCTCCGGCTTCGGACGTCCAGCCCGGGAACGCCGGTTTCCCCACGTGGTCGGCGGCGACCAGGTGGTGGACGCGGCGGCACCAGCCCTTCATCGCGCCGATGACCGCCGGCGTGCCATGCTCGGCCGCGAACCGCTCGAGCAACGACATCACGCCATCGCCGCCGCGCCAGCGATCCGCGACGGCCGCGTCGAACAAGGCATCAGCCTGCGACGCCCACGCCGGTTCCGGGGCTGGGCGATCCCGGACACCCTGTCCGGTACGCACCATCTCCGAGGTCAAGCGCAGGGTGTGCAGGATCGCCGCGCTGTAGTCCTCGTTCGTGAACTGCGAGCGCAGCGCATCGACCAGGCCCTGCTGCTCGGCGACGTCCTTGCCGAACCAGGCCGCAACGAACCGTGCGGCCCACAACTGGCCTGCTGGCACAGCATCGAGCGGAACCGGATCACCGTTCGCGTCGTGCGGCTCAAAGGACGGCTTGGCGGCACCGTCCCTCGGCTCGTAGCCAGTGTGGTGCCGGGCGTCTTCGGCCCACTCGCACATCGTGCGGAGCAGGTTCGTGTCCCCGTGCTCCTGCCAAAAAGCCAAGATCCGGCCGTTTATCTCGCGCATCGCGCCCTGGGCCGACCAGTCGGTCTCCACGGCGAGGTCCATGAGCGCTTGGGCGTCCTTGGCCCAGGCCGGAGGGTTCATCGAACCACCTTCGTGACAGCGTGCGACCGTTTGCGGCGCACCGTGACCACTATCGCAGCCCCATGATCAGCCCCCTCACCCGGCAAGGAGACCTGCTTTGAGCGGCATTTACTTCCACACCCCGACCCGACCGGACCCGGTGGTGCTCAACGGTGCCGAACGCGCCCACATCGACGGCCTGGTGCGCGACACGTTCCGCACGACGCTCCGCCAGCCCCACATGGCGTCGCTGCGCCAGGTCCTGCGCCTCAACGGCGCCGCCCCGGTCGAGGGGTTGGACCTCGACAAGCTCCGCATCCTCAACCTCGTGTTCGACCACGAGGAAGAACTGGAAGCCCACGACGCGGCGGGCGCGCAGACGCTGAGCATGACCGGCCTGATGGCCAACACCACGATCGCGGCCCTGCCCGCCAGCCAGGCGTTGATCTGGCTGCACTACGGCTGCGAGGAGCACGGATGGGTGGACGGCCCGGACCGCGCGTGGCTGGCCGACAGGTACCAGGACGCGCTGGGCGCCGGACTCGCACGTCCCGGCCTGGGGTGGGACGCGGTGATCGACCTGCTTCGCGAGCGCGACGACAAACCGGTTGTTACGAGCTTCTACAACGACTTCCCGGACCGGCAGCGAGTGGTGAAGGCCGGGATCTGGCCCGAAGCGGCCGCGGTGCCCGCCGACGCCGAGACGGACCTGGATGCGGAACTCGCGGTCGAGCACGCGTGGGACGAACTGGGTGATGCCCGTCGATGGGAGCTGGGGATGCGCGTGCTGCGTGCGGCACCGGCTGACGCCGGCGAACTGCGATGGGCACCCGAGGTGTTCGCGGAACAAGGCATCGCCCATGAACGGCACGCTGAGGAGCTTGTCCGCTCCGGCGCTCGACTCCGTTTGGTCCCAGCAGCACAGCGGGTGTGATCCGGCGTCGCCTACCTCTCGATGCGCAAGGTTCCCGTTGCCCACCTTCGATGGGCAACGGGAAACACCTGTCGCACAAGGGAAGTAGACGCTGAACTGGATCACATGAAGACCACTGTGAACTGCGTGTTCTGCGCAATCGTCGCCGGCGAGCTTCCGGCCACGCTCGTGCGGGAGTGGGCTGACGCCCTCGCGATCCTGCCGCGCACGGGCGTCGGCGAGCGCGGTGACCACGTCCTCGTCCTCCCCCGCGTCCACGTCGCCACGGCGATCGAGGACCCGGTAGTCACCGGCATGGTGTCGACGCGCGGCGCCCAGCTGGCGGCCGAACTGGGCTGGACCGACGCGAACTTGATCTACAACGTCGGCAGGATCGGCGGTCAGACCGTCAAGCACATCCACGAGCACGTGCTTCGCAGGCGGCTGGGAGACCGGCTGCTCATGCCGTGGCCGCAGCCGCTGCAGGAGGCCGCGTGATCACCGTCGTGTGGGCGCGCGAGCCCCTCCCCGCCGGACCATCCGTGTTCCTCGCGGGACCGTCAGCGAACGCCGGTTCCGGGGTCGAGTCGTGGCGGCCGGCGGCGGTCAACGAGCTCCGCGCGCAGTCAACAAGCCCGCTGACCGTGCTGACCCCAGAGTCGCGAGGCGGTGTGCGCGCGGACCGCTACGAGGACCAGGTCGACTGGGAACACGAGGCACTGGAGTCCGCGACCGTCATCCTGTTCTGGATTCCTCGGTGCCTGAAGCACCTGCCCGGCTTCACCACGAACATCGAGTGGGGCAAGTACTGCAGGTCGGGGCGCGTGGTGCTCGGTTGTCCGCCAGAGGCACCGGACGCCCGCCGCAACCGCTACCTGCTCCACGACGCCGGCCGGTACGGCGTGCCCGTCGCCACGACGTTGAAGGCGACGGTCGACGCTGCGCTGAGCCTGCTTGCTGACGTCGTCATCACCCCCGGTCACGCACGTCACTAGGGTGAAGACGCACTCGACTCGTCACGGAGAGGTACGACCGACATGGCGCTGAACATCTCCGCGCTCCACAGCCTCTCGATCGGTGAACTGGACGAGATCCTCGAGCTGAACGTACGGCCCGGCACGCAACGCGAAGGCATCCTCGACGACGTCCGCGAAAAGGTGATCTGGACACATCAACGCGGAGGATGGAACGACCCGAGCCTGCGTGAAACCAGCATCGCCAACACCGCCGGTTACCTCGTCCCGCCGAAGTCTTATCACCGGATGAGCGAGTTCGTGCTGATCACGGCCGCATGGGAGCACGCTTCCCTCCGCGAAGCGACCTCGGTGACCTGGGACGAGCTGGCCGCCGTCACCGGCCAGGCACTACAGCGCGCTTACGCGCACGCGGTGCGGAATCTGGTGACGTGGGCCGAGAAACCCACCAGAACCTGAAAGCGTCCGTGCCCCCGGCCGTACGCCGTTCGGCGCGAGCGCTGCTGGTCGACGAGCAGCAGCGCTTGGTGCTGATCGAACGGACGACGCCGCGTCAGCCGGTGTACTGGACCACCCTCGGCGGGGTCATGGAGGACGGCGAGTCGGCGGTCGCGGCAGTGAGACGCGAGCTCTTGCGGTGATGGGGACTTTGCCTGGTTCCCCCAACAGAGCAGAAGAGGTACCCGAACACCGTATTGAGGTAGTAACCGTTACTTAGTAACGTTTACTGGTCCTGCGCGGAAGCTCGCCGTGACCCAAGTGCTGCGGACCTCCGCGTCCTGCTCCGGCATCAGGAAAGAGGTCTCGTGACCGACCTTGGTATGCCCACTTTGCCCACCTCCTTGCCCCAGGCCCGTGCACAGTCCCGCTCGGTGGTCTTCACCGACGGACACCACTTCCGGCTGACCGGCGAGACGTCGGCCGCCGAACTGGCCGACCAGCTCACCGCGCCGCTCTCGGTCATCCTGCAGGTGACCAAGCGCTGCGACTTCGACTGCAACTTCTGCTCGGAGATCCTGCAACTGCCCGACCCCACACTCGGCCAGCTCGACACGATGCGCACCAACCTCGCCGGAGTACAGCGGGTGTTCCTCTCCGGTGGGGAACCGTTGATGCGCAGGGACTTCGGCGACATCGTCGACATGTACTCCGAGGACTTCATCCTGGGCATCCCGACCAACGCCACCAGAGCGTTGCAACACGCCAAGCGGATGGTGGGCAAGGTCGCCTACGTCAACGTCGGCTTGGAGGGCCCGCGAGCGATCACCCAGCGGGTCCGCGGCGACTACGACAAGGTCATGGCCGGCATCCGCGTGTTCCAGGAACACGGCCTGCCGTTGTCGTTGTCCTGCGTGGTACTGCGCTCGGACCTGCATGGCCTGCCGTTCACTTACCAGATCGCCGACACCATCGACGCGGGCAAGTTGAAGCTCATCATGCCGCTGCGCAAGGGCAACTCCCTCAACCTCGACGAGCACGAGTTCATCAGCAACACCGAGGCCGAGGCGAAGTTCCACGAGCTGGTCGGCCTCGCCGCGACCTACGCCTGGCGGCCGGCCTTGCGCCTGACCGCCTGGACCCCGGAGACCGAGGGTCACATGATCTGCGTGGAGCCGACCGGCAAGGCCAACGCCTGGCCCGTCTACGACGCTCCCGACCTGTTCGAGCCCCTGGGCAACGTGCTGGAGGAGCCGATCACCGAGATCTGGGGCCGCTACCGGTTCAAGCGCAACCACGTCGCCAAGTACCTGGGCGCGAGCATCCACACCACCCCGCGCAGCGGCAGCCATGCGTAGCACCACCAACCTCGCCTGGCCGATCACGCCGTTCGGTGCCGGGCAGCGCCCGTTCGGCAAGAACCGACCGATGACCGCCGCCATCGCGGTCGGGTGGGCCGACTTCGTGCAGCGGCCGATCTGGGCGTGTGCGGTGTATCTGACCACCGACAGCACCCGCACCCTGTCCCTGGACGGACGGCAGCTCAACTTCGGGTTCGAGGTGTTGACCAGGCAGGACCCGGAGCCGCCGACCGTCATCGTGCAGCGGCTGGACAACATCCTGGTGGCCTGCCGCAGGCAGGCCAAGGTCCTCGCCGGGCACAAGCTCGACGCGGATCTCGCCCGGCTCGCCGCGTTCGCCACCGAACGCCGACTGCCGGGCGTCGACACCGTTCGGCAACTGTGGACCGATCGCGCAAGCAAGGGCCGCGGCCTGGCCAGGATGTTCGACACCGCACACGATCTCGGCCGACCGGATACGACCGATCTGGCTGAAGCCTGCGACCACGCCGCGCTCAAGGTCGCCACGGTCGCCGATCCCGACGGCTCCACCACCTCGACCACCGTCCGCCAGGCGCTCACCCGCACCCTGGCCATCGCCCTCATCGCGGCCCGCGCCGCCGGCAAGTACGACTGGACGGCGCCGGTCGACCTCGACGAACTCGTCACCGACGCTGCCTGGGACCAGTTGGATCAGCTGGACAACGATCCGTCCGACGCGGGCGCCCCCTGACAGCTCTGGTGGTGGCCCGGCAGCAAGATGAACCGGGCCACCACCACAACCCCGGAGAAGCGGACATGATCGTCAGCACGAACATCCCCGGCACACGCGGCCGCGCGCCCCGCCGCCCCGCCGGGACGACGCTGTGGGCTTCCATCGACGTCGAATGGACCAAGAACTACCGCATCAAGAACGGGAACAAGCCGTTCTGCTACTCGGTGATCTACGCCGCGCTGCCCCGACACGCCGGTGCCTGCGTCGACCTGACCGAACTGCCCTTCACCTACACCAGCGTGTACATCGAGGACCCCGACGAGACCACCGCGCTGCTCGCCTCGGCCAACGACGCGGTCCGCACCGCGTTCGCCGCGGCCGACCACGTCACGGGCCACCAGTTCACCAGCGACCTCGGAGTCCTGAGCAACGCCAGCCCCGAACCACTGGAGGCCGTGGCCACCGCCCGCCAGAACTGGCTGAACCGCCGCGACGACGAGCTGCCCAAGCGCCGCGTCATCGACACCCGCTACGACACCGACCACGTGCTGACCTGCAAATCCCGCCGCCTGGTCGACGTCTGCACCGAACTGCGGCTCGACGTCACCCAGCCGGAACTGGGCAGCAAGTCCATGACCGCGCTGCACCGCGCCTACCTGGAAAAGGGCTCCGTCGAAGCGCGCGAGCGCGTCAGCGTGCTCAACCTGCGCCACAGCCTGTCCACCGCACTGGTCGCCTTCCGCGCCACCGGCCGGGCCGGTTGGAGCGGCACGCTCAACGTCAACCGGCTGCTGGCCGACCAGCTCGACGACGCCTTCTCCTGGCTCGGCCACCCCACCTTCACCGAACTGCTGTGAGAGAGGCCCCATGACGATTCGTGACTGCCGGGTTGCCGCGATCGACGGCACGCACGCCTCGGGCAAGACCACCCTCATTCACGCTCTGACTGCGCACCTCCGACGGCAGGGCGTGAACGTCGTCGCGATGGGTGAACCGGCCCGGACCAGCCCGTTCATGGAGGAGATCGTCATCCACAACCGCGGCACGTTCGACCTCGCCGCCGAGGTCGACGTGTTCGCCGCACATTTGCAGCTCCAGTTGCGCACCGCGCGCAACCACCAGCTGCTCATCGCCGACAAGACGATCGTCAACGTGCTGGCCTATGCCCGCATGCTGCTCGACGTCGCGCCCGGCAGCATCGACGCCGCGGTGCTCGACGCGATGGAGCACTTCTGCCGCGCCTGGGCGCCCACCTACGACGTCGTGTTCTTCACCCACGACCGCTACAGCCAGCCCACCGACGGCTTCCGGGCCAAGGTCGCCGGCTTGCAGGACACCGCCGCCGCTACGCTGCGCGAGCTCTACGACCGGCTCGACGTCCCGGTGCTCGACGTCCCGCTCGGGCTCGAAACCGACCAGCGCGTCGCCTGGATCACCCAGCGGGTCGCCGACGACGGCCTGCTCATCGCCGGATAGCCTGTGGCCTTCCACGCCGCCGACCAGCCAGGGATGACCACGACGTGCCCTACACCAGTTTCGTTGACGTCCTGCTCATCCTGGTCCGCGACGGGGAGGTCCTGCTCGCGCAGCGTGACGGCACCGGGTACGCGGACGGCGATTGGAACTTGCCGTCCGGCAAGCTCGAACTCGGCGAGGACCTAGTCGCCGCGATCATCCGCGAAGCCCGCGAGGAGATCGGCGTCGAGGTGGAGCGCGACGACCTGGAGATGGTCACCTCCGTGCACTACCTCAACCCCGAAGGCGACGCTCGGGTCGGCTTCTTCTTCCGCGCCCGTAGCTGGCGAGGCGAGCCGTACAACGCCGAGCCGCACAAGTGCTCGCAGATCGCCTGGTTCCCGATGGACGAGCTGCCCAGCAACACCGTGCCCTACACCCACGCCGGGGTGGAGCTGTTCCAACGCGGCGAGCCGTTCGGCCTGCAGGGCTGGCCGCACCCGGCCGTGCCCGCCCTCGCCGGGCGCTGAGACCCGGCACCCGGTGGTTCAGGTCGAGGACGTCTCCGGCCCGTCGGCCGGATCGGGACCGGGGAACGGCGTCCTGCGCCCCAGGACGGCTGAGTCGGGAGCCGGGCCGATGTCGACCGGCACGATCTTCTCCGCGCTGGCCAACGCCGTGGTGACCTCGGCGGCGTTGGTGATCCGTGCTCGGGAGAAGGCGACGTAGAGCGGGTCCACCGGCACCGGCACCTTCCCGACGGGCAGGGTCAGACCGACCATCTCGAAGTCGATCCGCCCGCCGTACCCGGTCTCGAGAAGGTCCATGTAGAGCCGTGCCTCTTCCGCGGTGCTGATCTGGTGGCACACCGTGGTGCTCAGCGGCATGGAGACCTCGTCGCCGCGTAGCAAGCCAGCCAGGATGGCGATGTTGCGTTCGTCGCGGCGTGACCAGCGGGCTGGCAGCGGGAGCACCACGTCGAGTTCGTCGCGGACGAAGACGAAGTCCCGCAAGGTGCGGGCGATGGGGGCGAAGTGCCCGGTGGGTTCGCGGGTCTGGGCGTCCAGGTCGATCTGCTCGGTGTCCAGCACCAGGATCATGCCGGGTGCCTGGTCCAGGGAGTCGAGCACGGTGACGGTGCGCAGCAGCGCCTCGGGGTCGACCGAGGCGGCGTGCTGGTCGTCCTTGGCTCCGTACTGCAGGAGCATCCCGACGTTCGATCCCTGCTCCGGGGCGGGGCGGTCGATCCGCAGCCGCAGCCGCAACATGCCGGTGGAGTCGGTGCCGTGCACGTACATGCCGAGAGAGCCCTCGGTGGCGTAGTGCAGGGTCAGGTGCAGCGGGCGCCCCGTCGCGCCGTCGCCGGTGCGGGCGCGCAGCGTGGCCGCGCGCGGGAACCCCGCGGTGACGCGCTGGTCGGGAAGCACCATCGCCACTTGCTCCCACGGAAGGTTCAGCGCGGTGATCGCCTCGTTGTCGACGCGGTTGATGTAGCCGGGCTCGATGACCGCGCCACTGCCGTAGTGCAGCGCGGCGGCGACGGCTTCGGTCACGGCGGACCCCGCCGGGTCGTCGACGACGTCGAGGTGGACCTCGATGCGCTGGGGCGGGCTGCCCGGCTTGAGGCGCACGAACACCGAGTTCTGTCCGCCGCGGGAGGCGAAGTCCAGGCCCCAGATCGGTGAGAGTTCGTCGGATCGGCTACGCAGGACGTCCAGGCGCTTGAGCAGGTCCGGCACCCCGCCGACCAGGCCGGCTTGTTCCTGGTGGAGTTCGCGCTGCATGTCGATCACCTCCTGGTGCGGGGTGGTCAACATGTACCGGGCGATGTCGGGCCGCTCGGCGAGCTTCAGCTCCAGCCAGCGCACATCGCGGAACACCATCTCGAACGAGCTGCGGTAACGGCCCTTCAGGCTGTTGAACCACTGCAAGTCCCCCGGTGTCGGGTGCACCGGGGCGACGAGCACCCACGAGGCGGTCTCGGTTCCGACGGCCCGCTTGAGGGAGCGGACGACCTGCGCGCGCTGGGACTTGCCCAGTTTCGTCCAGCTCTTGAACTCCACCGAGCGGCGGATGTCCTCGATCCAGGCGTCGCGGCCGCCATCGCCTCCGGAGCCGTTGATCGTGCGCACCCGGTCGCCGTACTCGGCGTGCATGAGCAGGTCGAACAGCTGCTCGGCCTTCTTCGGTGATTCGGCCAGTTCGTCCCAGGAGATCCGCACGGTCGTCATCCTGCCGCCGCCCGAGGCTCCCCCACGAACGGCGCACCGGTTCGGCGTGCACGCCGTGAAAATGCGTCACCCCCGGCGGGGGGGTGCCGGGGGTGCGCCTGTTGCGGTCTGCGGGAGAGCTGGGGGCCTCGCCCGCACGTGGTGGGCGGCATCTGGACGAGCCCGCCGAAGCGGGAACGCAGGAACTCCCTACAACAGTGGGGAACTGCCGACCACGTGGGTGCGAGGTTACTCCCTTGGCCCTGCGGATTTCTCACCGAAAGGTGTCTCGTCCGACTGAAGTTGTCGGCGTCCAGACCTAGTTGTCGGTGGGTGTCGGTGTCCGGAGGTTACTTGTCTGGGCACTCGCGCGCCGTCGTGGGCAAGATGAGGGACTGCTGACCCGAGAGGACCCCACTCCAACATGAGCACATTGACCGGCGAAGCCGCCGTTGTCGTCGGCGCGGCGTCCCGCAAGGGCGCCAAGGGCGACGTCCCCAAGGGCCACAACATGGACGCTCATGCGGTTGTCTACGGAGCCAATGGGATCACCGCAGCGGCCGTTGTCGATGGGATCGGCGACGACGAGCACGGCGCCAAGCTGATGCAGCTCGCCGCAGAGGTCGCAGCACGGTACGGCATCACCAAGGGCGGGCTCGCCGGCGTCCTGGCGGCCGTCGGCCTGTTCGAGGACCCCGGCATCTACACCCCTCCGGACGGCGTCCTTGTGCTCGCACTGGTCGAGCCCGGCCGCGACACCGTCATCGCCTGGGTGGGCGACTCCCACGCCTACGGCTGGGATGGCGAGAACCTGCACCTGCGGTCGGATCCGCACACGATGGGTCAGTTCCTGCGCCAGAACGGCGACGTCGACCTGGCCGTGCACCACGACAACTGGATCCGCGTCAGCCTGTCCACCGCGATGGTCCACTCAGTCGCGGTCTCGGAGATCCCCGGCGGCGAGACCGTGCTGTTGGTCTCGGATGGCCTCGATCTTCTGTCACGTGAGGAGCTCGCCGCGCTGCTCCGCGAACACCCCGAGGATCCGCAAGCCGTTGCCGATGCGATCGTGGCGGCCGCCCGGCCAGACGAGAAGGGCAGCCGTGACGACACCACGGCGGTCGTGCTCACGCAACTCTCGCCCACCGCGTAGACGCGTCCCGGCACAGTCCACGTTGTTCGACGCGATGCTCGAATCTGCCCCCACTGATTCCGCCAACTTCGAATGGAACGGACAGAAAGGGATGCGCGTTCCGCGTGCTGCGGCGTGATCGACGGGTCAGTAGCCGGGACGCGGGCCTTGTCCTGGACCGGGGCGGCGTGGGTCCTGGTCCGGACGCTGCTGCTGGGTGCGTCGTTGCTGTTCGGCTAGCCGGGCGGCGCGCTGACGGGCCTCCTCGGCGCGGGTCGCGGTCTGGTTCTTGGTCTCGGCGGGCACCGGGCCGGTCTTGTGCTGGGCGGCGGGCCGCTCGGTGGTTGCAGGCTTTTGCTGGCCGGTGGCGGCCGCGCGCTCGAGCTGGTCGCGAGCGCGGACCGCGGCCTGGTAGGCCGGGCGGGAGTCCCCGCCGGGCGGAGGCGTGCCGATCGGGTCCGGGCCGGTGACGCCGTGCTGTTCGCGGTAGGCGGCGATCGTAGTGACGTTGGCCAGGTAGCGGGCGCGCTGGGCCGCGCCGTCGGGCGCGGGTCCGAGCTGCTCGACCCAGGCGGGGCGGTCGCGGGCGGCTTCCCGGCCGAGCTCGACGACACGGGCACGGATGCGCTGGGCGTCGGCGACCGTTGCGGCGGCCAGGGAGCGGTCGCGTCCGTCCAGCGTCTCCGGCGCGGGCGGGGTGGGCAGCCAGCTGGGCCACATCGCGTCTCGGCGCCGCGCTGGTTCCGGTTGCGCGGGAGCCGGGTCCCCGGTGGCCGGGACCGGCGCCGGACGGGGTGCCAGCTGCGCGACGGTGCGTTCGTAGGACGGGACGAGGACGTCCAGCCGTGCGGGGGCCTCGGGCGGCGGCGGTACTTCGGCGGTCCGGGGCTGCGGCGGTTGGACCTGGTCGGGCTCGGGCGCACCGGCGGCGGCGCGGATGCGCGCGGCGGCGAACGCGCTGGGATTGTCGATCCGGGGCCGGATCACCATGTCGGGGTCGATGCTGCGCAGGACGGCGCGCGGGTCGTTCCCGGCCGCCGCCGCGGTGGCGAGGTTCTGGGCGACGGCCCCGAACGCGGAGCCGTTGACGACGCGCTCGACCGCCGGGTGCTGCCCCCATTCCTCGCGCAGCAGGTCGGCGGTGGCCGTGCGCTGGGTCTGCTCGGCGGCCTCGGCGCGGGCTTGGCGCTGGGCCTTGGTCAGCGGGCGGTGGCGGGGCGTCGTGGTTGCCGGGTCGGCGAGCGCGGCTTCCTTGACCAGTGCGGTGGTCAGGCGGCTGGCGTCGCGGACGTGCGGTGCGATCATCTCGTCGGGGTCGATGGCGCGGAGCAGGTCGCGGGGGTTGCCGCCGGCCTTGTCGACGCGGTCGAGCCAGGTGGCCAGGGTGCGGAACGCGGCACCGGTGGTGACGCGCTCGACGGCGGGGTGCTCGCCCCATTCCTGGCGCAGCAAGGACTCGGCCTTGGCGCGGCGCACGACCTCGGCGGCGTGGTTCTTGGCGCGGAACGCCTTCTTGCGCTCGATGTCCTCGGGGGTCATGGTGCGGCGGCCGGCCTGCGCGGCGGGCGTGGGCTGCGTCTTGGGCTGGGTGGGGTCCTCGAGGAGACCGAGGTCGACGAGCACGGGCGTGTCGTTGCGGTTGACCTCGGTGGCCTTGGCGCGGTCGACGAGCTTGGTGATGACCCGGCGGGTGCGCTCCCACGCGGTGCGGGGCAGGCCGAGCAGGTACTCGTCCTGGGAGCCCTCGACGTCCTTGCGGGCGAGGAACATCCACATGGCGAGCTTGTGGCGGGACGCGGCGACGAAGCTGCCGGGGTTGTCGGCTCCGGCCGCGCTGAACAGCACCGCCCCTCCCCTGCGCTGGCCGTCCGGTCCTTCCCAGGTCGCGCCGTCGGAGCCGACGGTCAGGCCCTGCGACTTGTGGATGGTGATGGCGTAACCGAGCTGCAGGCCGCCCTTGGCGACGAACTCCGGGCCGAGGACGGCGGACTCCATGACACGGCCGTCGCTGGTGGCGCGTTCCCACCGCACAGCGACGCTGCCGTCCGTGTTCACAGCGTCGACGACGCCGCGGTAGCCGTTGAGGACGTCGGGGCTGCCCTTCTGCCGCTCGTTGACCCGGACCATGACGTAGTCGCCTTCGTGCAGGGTCAGCGTCTTGCCGCCGGCGACGTCGTAGGTGCGGCCGACGCCGAGTTCACCGGCGACGGACCGCAGGGCCTGCGCGCCTTCGTTGAGCCGGTCGACCATCTCGTTCGTGGAGGCGACCATCAGTAGGCCGCGCTGCTCGACGAACGGGTTGGGCGCACCCTGGCGCTGGTCGATCCAGGAGGCGAGCATCGCGGCGGTGGCTTCCGGCCCGGTCTCGGTGACCACCAGGCGGTCGCGGTCAGCCCAAGAGGTGAGCGCCTCGCTGTAGTCGCCGCGCCGCCACGCGGCGATGGCGGCGCGTTCGTCGGCTTCGGACTGGCGCCGGTTCTGCACCAGCTCGCCGCCGTCGACCAGCTGGTGCACGACGCCGAAGGAGCTGCCGACGCCGACGCCGCGCAACTGCTTGGGGTCGCCGATCTCCAGGATCTTCGCGCCCGCGTCGGCGGCCGCGGTGTAGAGCCGGGCCCGGTCGCGGTCGTTGACCATGCCCGCTTCGTCGATGATCAGGACGTCCACGCCGCGCAGGCCGGGGCCGTTGTCCACGCGCCAGAGCCACTGCGCGATGGTGCGGCTGGGGATGCCGGACTCGGCCTGCAGCGTCTGCGCGGTCACGCCCTGGGTCGCGGCACCGGCGACGACCAGGCCCTCGGCTTCGTAGGCGGCGCGCACGGCGTCCATCAGGGTCGTCTTGCCCGCGCCGGGGCCGCCGACGAGCGCGTCGAGCTGGCGACCGGAGGTGGTGATGCGCAGCAGTTCCCGGCGCTGTTCGCCGGACAGCTCGAACCCACCGGCCGCCTCGATCGTGCCTGCCGCCATCTCCGCGGTGGCGCGGGTGACGCGGATGTTGGTCTGGTCGGGGTGGCTGGTCTGGGCGGCGGCGACGATGACTTGTTCGGCGTCGATGACGTCCTGGGTGGTGTAGAGCGCGGCGTTGGCCATGTGCCCGGCACCGAGCTGGCGGCGCTCACCGTTGGTGGGTTCGGGACCGGCCGCGGGCTCGGTCTTCTTGACCAAGCGGACGAACCCGGCGCGCTGGAGGACCTGGTCGGTGAGCTGCTCGATCTCGGCGTGCGTGCCGCCTGCGGGCAGAGAGTCGGCGACGGCGGCGAGCGCGTCCGCGCGGGAGAACCGGCGGGAGTGTGCGGTGAGCCCGGCGTCGACGTCCTGCAGCACGGTCGCGAGTTCGTCGAGGGTGGGCCGCGGGCTCGGCTGGGTCGTGACCGCACCGGTCGTGGGGCCGCCGCCGAACGCCTCGCGGGTGATCTGGTCGGGATCGAACCCGGCGTCGATGGCCTCCTGCCGCCAGTGCTCGGCCAGCGTCTCGTCGGAGGCGGAGGTGCTCTCGCCCTTGCGTTCGCGGGTCATCGACGCCGCGACCCGGCGCACGGCCTTGGTGGCTTCCTCGGGGCTGAACCCCATCTCGACCAGCGCTTTGTCGATGCCCTGGCCGCGCTTGCTGAACAGGCGGATGACCTCGTCGGGGATGGCGGCGATCTCCCACAGGCCGGTGCGTTCGCTGCGCCGGAACTCCATGCCGTACCGGCGGGTGAGCACGTCACGGACGGCAGCCTGGAGGAGCTTGTCGACCACGGGAGCGTGCCGCATCAGGTCGCGGCCGCCGGCGGCGATCGTGGACCACTTGCCGTCCTCGCCCTTGGTCATGTTGGCGATCGTGTAGTGCACGTGCCAGTGAGGATCCCCCACCGCGGCGCCGTCGACGGGGCGGGCGGTGCGGTGGAACATCGCCCAGCCGGAGAAGCCGTTCCCGGCCACCACGTCGGCGGTCTGACCGTCGCCGTGGTGCCCGCGCATCCCGTACGCGGCCACGCCCTCCAGCCAGCCGAACGTCTCCATCGCCTTGTCGCCGTAGATGGCGTCGAGCTCGGCGCGGGTCTCGTCGTCGACCAGGCCGTAGGCGGCGCGGAAGCTGCCCTCCAGGGTGAGCGTGGCGTCGTAGGCGAGGTTGCCGACGATGACCCGGTTGTCGACCTGTTCCTGGGTGCCGTCGGGGTGGGTGACGGTCTTGGTCAGCCGGGAGACGGCGTCGGTGAAGGTGTCCTCGCCCCACACCTCGTCGGGTGTGAGTCCGGCGGCGTCGGCGAGTTGTCCGGCGTGGTCGGCGCGCAGTACCGCGGCTTCGCCCTCACGGTCCACGGCGCGCTGAGCGCGGGCGAACATCGCGCGCATCCGGCCGCTGGTGAGCACCTCCTCGATGGGCACGTCGGCCTCGTTGGAGATGCCCTCGATCATGCGGACCAGCGGGGCGAGCGAGAGTTTCGCGTCGCGCGGGACGCCCTTCTTGTGGGCGACGAGCTGCTCGCCGGTGATCGGGTGGTAGCCGGCGACCAGGGCGCGGGCCATGTCGAACTGCTCGGGCGTGAGCTCGCTGCCAGCCTCGATTCCGAGGTCGGCCAGGCCGTTGCCGACCCACATCAGGGGGCGCTCGCGCTCGTCGGTGTGGTAGTCGAGCTGCGCGTCGCTGATTCCTTCGACGAGACAGCCGTGTCCCAGGCCGAGCCGGTAATCAACTTGAGCCGGGTCGGACCCAATTGGCGTTACCCACGCCATCCAGTCACCTCCCCCAAGGTGAGCTGGGAAAACGATCCCCCTAAGATCATTCTCCCCGTATCGCGTAGCGATACCTTAGCTCAAAGTTGTTGATCTTGTGGGCGGTTTTTTCGCCCACAAGGCCCGCGAAGCGGGCAGAGCACTGTCGGCCGTCAGGCCGTCCGTTGTCCCTTCACCTCGCCAGCGGCGAGGTGGTGGCCGCATCGCGGCCACGCGCGCTCGCGCCGCGAGCGCGGTGTGTCGGCGCATCGCGCCGACACACGAGGACAGGCGGCCGTCAGGCCGTCCGTTGTCGTTCCGCGCTGCAAGCGCGGAGTGCGGGGCGTCGGGGCGGACCGAAGGCGGCCGCTTTGGCGAGGCAAGGCTCGGCGTCAGCCGACCGCGAAGCGGCTTGGCCTTGCCCGCCGCGGCTGGCCTGCAGGGCCGACGCGGCGTCCCGCACAAGGGGCAGTCGGCCGAAGGCCGTCCGCTTGGAAACCGTCAGGTGCTGGCTGGCGGTGGTCGGCGGGAACTCGGTGTGCTGTCGGCCGTACGGCGAGGTGGTGGTGCGTTGCCGTCAGGTGATCCCGAGAGGTGGAAACCGTCAGGCCGTAGGCGCGTTCAGCAGCACGTGGGCCGGAGTGGTCGCGTGGGTTTGTGGGTCGTGAGTGGGCTGGGAGTTGGGAGATGCGTCGGCGGGAGCGACGCAGCCGGACCGGGCTGGGACGTCGTCGATGAAGGCTTGTGGCTTTTGTCGTAGGCGGCTGCGTACAGGTGGTGAGCTGCGGTTATCGAATGCAGGGCGGTGACCGCTCGGGTTAGCGTGGTTGACGTAAGGGGAGAACTTCGATCTTCGGGGGAGGTCGACGTGCCATCAGCACGTGAGATCCGAGCAAAGCTACGCAAGAAGGAAGCCGACGAGCGGCGTAAGCGCGAGGACGCTGTGGTCACCGCGGCTGAGGCTGCGGCGACAGCGGTCAAGGCGCGGGCGGACAACGACGCCGCGTTGCGCGAGGCGTTCGAGGCCGCGCTCAAGACGGGCGGGGACTCGGCTCGCGCGGCGACGCTGCGGGAGACGTTCGAGGCGGCGCTGGCTGACAGCCCGCAGGTGGTCGAGGCGGAACGGGCTGCGGGCCGCGCGGTCATCGCCGCGACGGCATTCAAGGTCACGCAGGTCGAACTGGCCGAGTTGACGGAACAGCGCGTGGAGGACTTGCGGCGCTGGGCGCAGATGGCGAAGCAGGACGAGCCGGGCAGCGGTCCGGCGGTGGGCGGTGAGGAGTCGGGGCAGAAGTCGCCGGCGCGTCCGGTGGCTACCGGGTTCGCCGTGGTGTCCCAGCCGGAGGCGAGCGTGGCGCGCGCGGACGACCCGGTCGTCGGCGACGTCGCGGCTGCGGGCTAGACCGTGAAGAGCGCGGTCTGGGCGGGGTCGATGCGCATGAGGACTTCTTTCACGCGGGCCTCGTCCCAGCCGTTCTTGACGGCGTTGCGCAGTTGGTTGGACCGTTCGGCTCGTTCGCGCCGGTTGAGTCCGGACCACTTGCGGCGCCACCAGCCGCTGCCTCCGCCGCGGCCCTTGTGGGCCATGCGGCGGAGGTTCTCGGCTTGGGTGCTCGGCCAGATGTGACCGAGGACGGGGTCCGGGTCGGCGTAGCAGCACAGCGGGTTGTCGCAGTCGATGTGCTCGATGACCTGGCCGTAGGCGACAGCGATCCCGAGCTTCCAGGCGACGGCGTAGCGGTGCGGCTTGACCGTGTACTCGTGTCCGCCGCGGGTGATCGAGAAGCGGCCGTAGCCGTCGTCGCCGACAGCGCCGCGCCACAGCGAGCACATCGGGCTGGGTGTCCCGTTGGCGGCCGTGGGCGGGACGACGACCTTGTCGCGGAAGCGTTCGATCTCGTCGGCGTGGTCCTCGGGGTCGACGACGAGTTCGAGCAGGGGTGGCTTGCGCTTGCGGCCGGTGGGCTTGCCCTGCTCCGGGGTCGTCATGGGCCGAGGGTAGGTCAGCACCCCGACAGTTTCAGTGCATCGCCTGGTCGGCGGGCCGGGAACGCGGTCTCGTGTTCCCGGCCGGTCGACGCGTCAGATCGGTCGTCCGTCGCAGTCGACGAGCTCGCCGTTGCCGTCGAGGTGCGGCTGCCAGCAGTCGGCGTGGACGTCCTCGTCCTCGTCGCCTTCGTCGTCATCCTCCGGCGGTTCGGCGCAGGCGTGGCACAGCAGCCGGCCATCGGGAGTCCGGATGAAACCGTTGTCGAGGGCGTGCTGGGTGGCCTCGCGTTCGGTTGTCTCCCGCTCCTGCGGGGCGTCGTTGTTGACCTCGAAGGGTGCCGGGATGGCGACGCCCGCGTCTCCGGCGCCGTCGCCGCACTCGTCGCACTCGATCCAGACGCCGTACTTGATGGCCATGCCTGTGCTTCTCCTGTTCGTCGCGGTGGCCGTGTGTTCGGTCGGCGGAAACGCCGGCACCGGGGGGACGGTCCCGGTGCCGGCGTGTCTCGGTGCGGCTCAGGCCACGGCGGCCAGCTGCTCGCGGTTGTGCTCGTGGCCCTGCTCCTCGCGGGTCTTGCTGGTCTTGGTGACCACGGCGGTGGCGAACCGCAGGCTGACCGCGACATCGAGGGCTTCGAGCTTGTCGCGCTTCACCGGGTACTCGGACCCGGCCGGGGTGAAGCTGTCGTCCAGCAGTCGGCCGGTGACGGTGACCGCCATGCCCTTGCTGATGGTGTTCTGGGCGTTGACGGCGAGCTCGCGGTAGGCCACCACGGTCTGGAACCGGGGGCGCGAGATCCACCTGTTCTTGTTCTTGTCGAAGTAGCCGTTGTCGACGGCCATGTCGAAGCTGAAGATGGTCTCGCCCGAGCGGGTGTTGCGGGTCTCGTGGACCTTGCTGACGTTGCCGGTGAAGGTGATCTCGTTCATGGTCTGGCTCCCTGGTGCTCGGTGTCGGTGGAACGCGGCTCTGCCTCAGCGGGCCGTGGAGGGGTCCGAGCGACAGCGAGGAGCGCCGGGGGTTCGGCTCCGCCGACCGGTGTGAGATCGCGCGGAGCGCGACCCCGGAGGGGCTTGTCTCACCCGGTCGGTGCGGGCCGGTTCATCGGCGCCGAAGCCCTTCCGCGGTCTGCTGACCTCCGGGCGGTCCACTGGCTCCGGGCGCGGGATCAGATGTGAACGAGCGCCGGTCGCCGTGTGCGGCGGCGGGGCGCGACCGGCAACTGGTTGGCGGTCTCGTAGTCCCTCGGGGTTGGCGGCGCTGGCGGAGCTCGGCAGGGGCCTGGGCGACGTCGCCGGGGCGGTCCGGGCTGGCCTGGGTGCTCGATGCGGCGCGGAGGTGTCAGCGCCGGCGGATTCGGTACCGCGCTCGGCGCGGCGGACGACCGAACCTGCGCGGGTGCGGCCGGTACGGTGCGACGGGTCCGGTCCGGGTGGCGGGGTGGTCGTGCGGATGTTCGGCGCGTGGTCTGCGGGCTTGGCGCGCGGAGCGGGCGGAAGTAGCAGCCGGGTTGGCGGGTGGCGGCAGGGTTGCCGACCGTGCAGGACAGTTGCGGCCAGCACGGTCGGCGATTGGCCGTTTCACTGCGATGAGGTGAGCAGCCACCGCGGGCTCGGGTTGTGCGGCGCGAGGCCGAGGTGGCCCGCGGCGGTGGTGAGCCGTTCGTCCCACCGTTCGGCCGTGCGTCGGCGGTCGAGGTCGAGCAGGTCGACGGCTGTCGGGGTGTCGTAGAAGGCGGTGGTGGCGTGTGCGGTGAGGATGAAGGACGGGGCCACTTCCCAGCTGTACCGCTCGATGTGAACGCCGGCGTGCTCGGCGGCGAGCTCGTGCAGGTCGTCGAGATCTGGGTCGGCGTGGATGCCGAGGGCGGCGAGCAGGTGCCGGTGGGCCTGGTCGGCGAAGTCGGCGACGTCGGCGCGCGCGGCGGCCGGGTCGTACCAGGCGAGGCCGGGGCCGGTGGCGTCGGCGGTGGTGAGTTGCCACGGCTTGTCGCCGCCGCCGAGGTCGTGGCCGTAGAGAAGTGAGCCGCTGGTCGTGATGGTCATCGCCGGTGTGCTCCTTGACCTGATCGGGACGCCGGGCGACGCGGCCGTGGTGGCCGCGCCGCCCGGTGAGGTGGCGGGTGGTCAGGCGTTGGCGCTGTCGGCCTGGTGCTCGGGCTCGACGCGGCCGGTGGCCGACCAGCGCGTCACGGCGTTGGCCTCTTCCGGGGTGCGGAGGGGCGCGCAGGCGCGGTCGTCGTCGAGCGCTTCCCACAGCTCGTCGGGGATATGCGCGTGGTCGCGGACGAGGTCGATGACCTGGTCGGCGTACGGCAACTGCCCGCGGGCGCAGCCCTCCCAGAGCACGAAGTTCGGGTCGTCGCCGGTCTCCTTGTAGACCTGCGCGAAGAAGGTGCTGAGCATCCGGTCGTGGCCGATCATGACGACGTCGGCGGTCTCGGGGTTCTTGGGCGTGAGGAAGTGCTGGGTCATCGGCGCGTGGCCTCCCGTGCGCTGGTGGTCGAGCTGACGGGCCGTGGCCTCAGCACGCCGGGTGGGGGTCCGCGCTCGCGCGGACGCGCAAGCCGGGAGGCTCGTCCGGCCGATGGGTGGACCGCGTGTTCGGTCCGGCGGCCGGGCTGGCGGGGTGACGGCGCGGTTCACTCGGGCGGACGTGCCGGAGGTTTGCGCGCTTGCCCTCGCCCGGTGTGCTGACCTCGTGCGTCAGCTGACCGCCGGTGCCGGTGGGGCGGTGCCGATGGCTTGGGCCGCTGGGCCGCGACCCCGGCGTCTCGGCCGGGATGGCGGTGACCGGGGTGTTCTCGCCGCAGGTTCCGGGGTGCGCGGGCGGCGGCGCGGCGGCGACCGGGCCGACGACGTCGGCGTGTCCGCTGGTGGCGAGAGGTGTGGTGCGGCGGAGGGCCGGGCGGCCGGGTCGTGGCGGTGGTCGCGGAGCGCCGAAGGCGTGGAGCGTGCGTGCGCGGCGCCCCCAGGCGCCGCGCACGCCGAGAAGGGAGCAGCCGGGTGGAGGCGCCCCAGGGCGCCGGAGCCCGGCTTCGACGCGCGCCGGAGGCGGGCCGGGCGGGCGGGTGGGCGCGGGGAGCACGAGGGGGCGCGAGCCCCCTCGTATCGGCGTGGCCGGCTCGATGCCGGCCAGGCCGATTCTTCGCGAACCGGCGGCCGGGCGCGGTGCTCGCGCCCGGCGGTCGGTGCCGTGATCAGCCTTCGACGAGACGGCGAACGGCGTTCAGCACGCGGAGAACCTTGGTGTTGCGCTCGCCGCGCGCGAAGGTGTCGCGGTTGTAGTCCTCGAACCACACGCGGGCGGCGGCGGCGACGGCCTCGGGGGTGAACCGCTGGCCCTGGCGCAGCTTCCACGCGCCGTTGAGACCGACTCGGATCTGATCGTCGGACAGTCCCTCGCGGATGCTCCACTGAACGGCCATGCGGACGTCACCGGGGAGCGGCTTGGGCGCGTTGGCCTTGGCGGCCTTCTTGGCCTCGTGTGCGGCGGCTTCGACCTTGCAGGTTTCGGAGCAGAACTCGGCCCCGGCGAGGGTGGAAATGTTGGTGTCGCAGTTGCCGCAGACGCGCACGCCGTCGTGGACGCCCGGCTTTTCGGCGCCTCGGGTGGGGACGGACGTGGTCGGGGTGGCCGGTGCGGTGACCAGGGCGACGGCTCCGCCGTCCTTGCAGTCCTGGCACATGCCCTTCAGCTTCGCGTCACGCTGCTCCATGATCGAGCGCTCCAGCAGGCACGCGGTGCAGAACCGGGTGGGGTTGGCCGCGAACGGGGAGCGACGGGAGCGGACCTTGCGGGTGACGGTGCTGGTGGTCATTGTGTGTTCCCTTGGATTCGTGGTGTCCGGAGTTTGGCGGCTCCGGCGGGGGTTTTTCTCTGTCCCCCTGACAAGCTCAATATTACCAACATTACCAACCTTACGGAAGTGAATCGGCCGGATTTCCGGTCACGTTTTTATATCGACGCCCGCTAGGGGCGTCGATATTTCCACCCACAAGTGGGGGGCCTTGGTGATTCATTCCGTCGGCCTGGCTGAGCGTCCATCACAGGTTGTCAAGGGGGTCAACACCAGGGCGCTTTTCCCTGGTGTTGACCCCCTTGACGGCCTGTGATAGCTCTTTGGCCAGGCTGACGGAATGAATCGCCTTGGCCCACCACGTACCGCAACATTCCCTCCCCGATCCATTCCCGAGTGCCTGCCTGGGGTCCGGGGGCGGCGAGCGCCCCGGAATACCACAACGAAACCGACAGCCGGAGAACTAACGGAAGGAAAACTTCAGCCGCCCGCAATTAATAGGGCTGCATTTATTCCGCTAATTCTTTTCAGTGCACGGGCGGGCCGCTCGCGTACTTGCGACCCGCGTCTCTCGCGGCTGGGGACCGGGGCCGGCCGGAACGGGTCCGACCGGCCCCGGCGGTGTCAGGCGGGCAGGCGGCGCACGCAGGCGCAGGTGTCGGTGTCTCCGCCGTGCGGAAGTCGCGACACCGCCTCGACCAGGCCCTCGCCGTGACAGCGCGGGCAACCGCGGCGGGCGAAGAACCTCGACCGGCTCTCGTCGCTGAAGAAGTCCAGGTGCACCCACCGGCTTTCCTCGCCGGGTGCCGGGATGAACACGGCCTGCTGGAAGGTGGTCAGCGCCTGAACCGCGACCGGGTCGAGCAAGTCCACGCGCCACTCCCCGTCCTCCTCGGTCCAGCCGAGGTCTTCGGGTTCGCCGAACCCGAGGGCGTAGGCCAGGTGCTGCTCGGCGCGGGCGCGCACCATCTGCCACTCCTCGCCGTGCGGACTGCGCCATTCCTCCAGCCACGGCGGCGGGGTGAGCGCCGGGATGGTGGCGTCGGAGCGGACCGCGGTCACGGTCGGGCCGACCGGCTTGTCCCACCGTGTGCTCAGGTCCAGCAGCAGGGCCTTGGCGCGGGGGACGGCGGCGCGGACCTGGCGGGTGATGTCCAGCAGCCGCAGCGGGTAGAGGTCGCGGGCGGCCCGGTCACGGGCGGCGTCGGCCTCGCTGAGGTAGTTCTCCAGCACGTCCGGAACGAGTTCGAGCATGACGGGCGGTCCTCCAGGTGGGTGGTGGATGGGGCCCCGTGCCCGGCCGGGTCGGTCCGGCCGGGCACGGGCGGCGGGTCAGACGCCCAGCAGGAGGGCCACGAGCACGACGAACAGGGTGTTGATCAGCATCAGCAGCCAGATGAAGCCGACGAGGGCGAGGGAGATCAGCGCGGCGCGCTTCCACGACTGGGGACCGCCGAACAGGGTGGGGTTGTGCCGGATCAGGAGGGTGAACAGGGCGGCCAGCAGGGCGGAGATGATCAGAAGGGCGAGGACGGCGATCAGGACGAGCAGGGCGAAGGGCATGACGGAACTCCCGTGGTGAGGGGTGGATGTGGGGACGGCCCTCGGAGCGGGCCGGGCGGTGATCGCTCGCTCAGGCGCTGAAGACGGCGACGAAGGCGATCAGGAAGGCCAGGCGCCAGGAGAGCCTGTGGCCGCAGAGCCGGATGACGAGCTTGATCAGGGCGCCCAGGACGAGGGCGCCAACGACCTTGGCGAAGAACTCCACGACCGGCTCACCACTCGCCGGTGTCGGCGGCCAGTTCGGCGGCGAGGCGGTCGTTGAGGGCGTCGTGGTCGGTGAACTCGCGCCAGTTGGTGGTGCTGGTGAGGGTCTGCGGGTCCATCGGGGCCTCCTGGGGCTGGGGTGTCTGTGGAACGCGGCCCTGGCCTCAGCACGCCGGGTGGGGGTCCGCGCTCGCGCGGACGCACAAGCCCGGAGGCTCGTCCGGTCGATGTGGACCGCGCGAACGTCACCGCCGGCCGACGACGACACCGCAGCGCGCGGTTCATCTCGACCGGATGGGCCGGAGGGTTTGTGCGCTCGCCCCCGCCCGGTGTGCTGACCTCCGGGCGGTCCACGGGCGCTCCAGCCCTCGGGACCCGGTGGGCGCGTGGGCCCGGAGGCGACAGGTACGCGAGGGCGCCGGCCACGGCGACCGGACCGGTTGACGTCCGCGCTGGAAGCGAGCTCGATGTGACGGCCGCGACGCGGTCGTCGAGAACGTCGGCGGGTGCGCTGCGCGCCGCGCAGCACACCCGCCGGTGGGGTGGCACCCGCGCTACCGGCGGCTACGCACCCAGGACGCCCCGGTTTGCCGGGGCAGGATAGGTGGTCAGCCGGACAGGTCGATCACGCGCGGGTTGTTGCGGCCGCGGGCGATGCCGTTGCCGATGTGGTGCAGCGCTTCGTTCTCGGTCCACCTGTCCACGCCGACGTGGACCCGGGCCGCGAGCAGCAGGGCCTCGACGGCCACGGCCTCGTCGAGTACCTCGGCGCCGACGAGCTCGCCGAGCTTGGCAGCGGCCTTGAAGGTGATGTCCGCGCGGGTGCCCGAGCCGGCGCGGGCGACGCGGTCGGCTTCCTCGTCGAGCGCCTTCTGCACGTAGGCGTCGATGCGCCGGCCTGTCGAGAGGCGGACGGGTTCGCGTTCGGGCAGCGGCGGCGGGGTCAGCGGGGTGATCAGCCACTGCGGAAGCGGCGCTAGCGGGACGTCGCGGGAGATCCGGTAGTACCGGGGCTTGCCGTTGATCCTGCGCACCGATCCTGCGGCGACGATGTAGCCGCCGGAAGCACGCACGTCGAGGTAGGGCCCGAGTCCGCGGCCGGCAGCACCGGCGGTGTTGCGCAGTTCGACGCCCGGTGGGGCTTCGAGGTACCTGTGTTCGCTGTCGCCGGGTGAGGTCACCGTGTAGGTGTCCATGGGATCAGGCTGGCCGGCGCGCTCGGCGAGAATGCGCAGGACGTCGCGACCATGTGTGAGGTCGAGGTCAGCCCAGTCCTCCGGCGGTGGCGCGCCATGAACGGTGTCCAGGTCGAGCACGACCAGTCCGGCGGGGCCGCAGGCCACACCGACGTTGTATGGCGCGGCTTCCCACCAGGCGGCGATCTCGGCCTCGTCGCGGGTCGCGCGGTTCTCCCAGTCCTTGACCGCGGGCCTTTTGGAGAACGGGTAGAGCGGGAACACGGGCCATCCGCGACGGGCAGCGGCCAGCGCGGCCTCCAGCCGGGGCCGGGTGACCGGTTGTCGTTGGGTGGAACGTCTCCTGATCGGTGTGGTGGTCATGGTCGAAATCCCCCTTCGGGAGTCAGCGTAGGCGGGAGCAGGGTCAGCGCGCAGAAGGTTTGCGCTGGTCACGGCTCCGCCGTGGTCGGCGGCGATCGGCGCGGCCGCGCCGGCGGAGCCGGGGCGCCATGCGGAGGCGCCGGTTGCGACCGGTGCAGGTGGGCGGAGGCTGGTGGGCTGGTGGCCCCACGGTGGGCATCGGAATCTCCAAGGCGGGCAAGGGAAACGAGCACACGGCACCGGAGGGCGGGTGGTCCGCCCGCCGGTGCCGTGTGGTGATCAGCGCTTGTTCGTGATGAGCGCGCAGGCGACGGCGATCTGCGGGAGCAGGTGCTCCTTGACGCCGAGCGGGATGTCGATCCGGTTGTTGCGGCCGTGGAAGCGCAGCCGGTCGGTGGAGGCCTCGTCGAGCAGCAAGCTGAACCGCCTCTTGGCGTGGTCGACGGTCTTCACCGTGCCGGTCAGCCCGGCCAGGTACTTCCGCTGGATGTTGGCCAGCATCACCGAGTCGCCGACCTCCAGTCCGTCGGCCAGCACGTCGATGCGCTGCTTGCGGGCCTTGTCCAGCGACTCCAGGTCCGCGGGGGTGGCCTGGCCGAGGACGAACCCGACGAGGTCGACGAAGGACTCGTCAGGATCGGTGACCGCGAAGGCGCTCAGCGGCAATCCGGTGAACGTGTAGCGCTCGGCGGTCGCGGCCCCAGGGTGCGCGGTCTTGCCCTTCCCGCTGGCCAGGGCCTTGGTGGACTCCTCGTCCAGCAGCAGGTCGGCGTACTTGTCGTCGTAGATCGCCTGCACGGTGCCGGACAGGCCGGTGGCGTACCGGGCGTTGGTGATCACGCCCTCGATGACGATGTCGGAGCCGACGATGACCAGCGCGGTGCGCAGGTCCCGCAGGATCGAGTGCCGCGCCGAGATGGCGTTGAGCAGGCGGTGCACCTGCGGATGGGTCAGGTTGTCGCGGACGTGGGCCAGGGCGTCGTCGTACTGCACGAGGAACCTCCGTCGGGTTCGGCGATGAGTGGAACGGCCCTGGCCAGGAGCACGCCGGCCGGGGGTTGCCGAGCGGGAACGGCGGGGGCGGCGGCTCCACCGACCGGGTGGGATCGCGTCAGCGACCGAGCGCAGCGAGGCTGGTCCCACCCGTGTCGGTGCGGGCCGGGCCGCCATCGGCGCGTAGCCCCCGGCCGGCGTGCTGGCCTTGGGGCCGTCCACTCGGCCCGAGCCCGTATGGGTGCATTGAGCTGGCCGGTCACACCACGATTCGCTCCTGGCGAACGCGAACAGGGAGCCGGGCACCTGGCTTTCCGCTGGCGAACCTGGAGGGTTCGGCAGAGTGTGGGTCGATCGGCCCGGTGGCCAACGGGGTGATCCGTTGGCCACCGAACCGATCGTTCACACCGCCGCGGGCTGGAGACGGCGCGGTGCGGCGGGAGCCGCGGGGCGTCGGCGGCGCAGGTGCGGTACGAACGTGGACAGGTGCGTCGCGCGCAGGGCGTTGCTGTGCGCCAACCCGGCCCACAGGTACACGGCGGTCATGACCAGCGTGGAGTGGCCGTTGAACGCCAAGGCGGTGACCACGTACCCGCTGGCGATGATGTGGTGGTTGACGTCCTCGATCTCCATCGTGCGCACCCGCGTGATCACGGTCGAGAGCTGCTTACGCATCCGGTGGTCCTCCTGTGCCGGTGTTGTTGCGTGGACGGGCGTTGTGCGAGCGGGGCGGCCGTGGAGCGGAAAGGGTGGGCCGCAGGCCCATCGCGTGCGACGCCGAAGGCGCCCTTGGAGCTGTGCGGCCGGGTCTGCTTGCATCGGCTCGTCCTCGTGGCGGCACCGGGACGGAAGACCCGGTGCCGCCACGAGGACAGGCGTTCACTGGCGCGGCTCTCAGACAGCGAAGGCGCGGACGGGCACTAGGTAGGTACTGGTCAGGCAGGTGTGGTCGTCGCCCACGGCGGATTTCGCTGTTCGGTCAACGTGGCGTGCCACCGGTGCGGGGCAGGGGAACCGAGGTCGCGGGGCGAACGATGTGGCGCTGTTGCACCCGCACGCCGCGCTTTTCGACGACGGTTCCGACAGGCCAGTCCTTGAACATGTCGAGGAGTTCATCGGCTTCCTCGACCGCGTCGCCGCGGCGGTGGTTCGTCAGCCCGAAACGATGCTGACTGGCGAGGATGGCATCGACGTACTCGGAGTAGGTCAGGTCGACATCGGCGACGACCGCGGTGGTGGTGGCCTTGCGCGACTCCACTCCCTCGAAACTGCGGTTGCAGCCGCAGCCACCATCCGGGTTGGCCATGTCGCGGTCGCACACGAGCGGGAAGATCACCAGCTCGCCTTCGGTGGCGTGGGCAAAGTCGTTTCGGCGTTGCCCTTGGCCCTGAGCGGTCGCGACAACGGTCCTGATGGGCACAGTCGGCACCTTTCAGCGGGAACGAAACTGGACGTGGTGAGGCGCAACCCGGCCCTCGGAGGCGAATCGGCCTGCTCGACGGGGGCGGGGGCTGGCCGCGACGCGGCCGTTCACGCCGTGGTGGGCGGCATGAACGGCGCGATCGCGGCGTGAGTGATCACCTGGTGGCGGGCTGAGGCGCCCGATGGGCGCCCGGCTCCGTCGCTGGTCAGCGGCGCGGCTGGAACCAGGAGGTCAGCAGCGACCAGAGGCCGCGGCCGGACGCTGGTGCCGAGGAGCGCAGCTCTGGAGGCACGGGCGCCGGACCGGGGTGACGCGCGGCCGGCCGGTGGCAGGAGTCCCGGCCGTGGTCCCAGGCGGTGAAGTGGGTGGTGCGGTGGCCGTCGTCCCACTGCACGGTCATCTGCCAGGCCGGGCTGGCGGGGTCGCCGTCGTGGAAGGAGTAGTCGATCGAGACGACGGTGTAGCCGGTTCGCCAGTACCCGCACCAGTACCAGCCACCGGGGCGGCGGGGGCCGATGGCCTGCGCGATGCCTTCCCAGGCGTCACGGGCCCGGTCTGCGTTGCCCCAGGACCGGTACCGCCGGCTGAGCTCCTCGAGGACGTCGACGTCGGGCGTCCACACGCAGTCGCAGTCGTCGGGCTCGCGATACAGCGGAATGACTTCCTCGGGGTCGTACTCCCACCCGTAGACCTCGTGTTCGTACACGGTGTGCCAGACGGTTCCGCTGCCCTGACAGCGTTCGCAGCGCGGGTCGGCCCACGTCCACCTCGCATCCGGAACTGCGCTGTAACCGGGTGGTGGGGTGATCGTGAGGTCCATGTGGCTCTCCGTTCCGGGTGGTGCTGCGGGGACGGGGAGCTGTGCGAGCGGGGCCGGGCGCGCAGCGGAAAGGGTGGGCCGCAGGCCCATCGCGTGCGACGCCGAAGGCGCCCTTGCAGCGCAGCGGCCGGTTCTGCTGGCATCGGCCCGTCCTCGCGGCGGCACCGGGCCGGATAACCACCGGGCAGCCGGGCCGCCGCCGGTCAGGCGGCGGTGGGCGTTGTCCAGCGGCGAAACCGCTGCAAGTTCTGGTCCGGCGCGAACGCCAGGTACGTGCCGTCCGCGGAGCTGCAGCCGAGTTCGACGGCGTAGGCCAGGCGGCGGGCGCTGTTGCAGCGGCCCATGTGCACGGTCAACCCGCGCGCCTGGGCCTCGGTGGCCAGATCGGCAGCGTGCGGACCGAGTTTCCAGGCCGTCGAGCCGCCGAGGAACAACACGTCGAACGCCTCGAACGGCACGTCCAGGTCCTCGAGCCCGTCCTGCGCGACCAGGGCGGCCCGGTAGCCCAGGTGCCGGATCTCGGGCAGCCACTGCCAGGACCGTTCCAGCGTCGCGCGGGCGTCGCCGCGACCGAGCGCGGGCAGGAACACGTCGGGGGCGGTCGCCCACAGGCACCGGTCCGCGTGGTCGGCGTGACGCTGGAGCCACGCGAACCAGCGCTGTTCACCGGGAAACCCACGGCCGAAACAGCCGTTGTCGGCGGCCCACGTCACCCCGTCCAGGGGCGCGCGCCCCTCGGCCGGCGTGCACATCTGGCCCAGCTCACCGCGAGTCATGGCCGCGCGCACCGCGGGGCTGGAGGCGTTGGCAAGGTAGAGCACGGCGCACGCTCCTTTCCGGTGAGTGGGTGGCGGATGTGTTGGGAACAAGGGGAAACACATGTGGTCCGCCCGAGAGCGTTCTCGGGCGGACCACATGCGCTGGTCAGCGTCGGACGATGCCGCGAACGGCACGGGCGCGCTGCAACCCGCGGCGCTTGGTCGTCGCCGCGGCGGCGAATTCGGCGTTCAGCTCGAACCGCCAGTGCTGCAAGGACGCCAATGCGATCACCAGCTGCGTGCACTCCGGGAGGGTCAGGTCGACGCAGTCCTGCTGGACAGGGCCGCCGACCCCGCCGACCGCGGGCAGTGAGAAGTAGCCCTCGACGCGGTCGGTGTGGTGCACCGCCAGTTCGGCGGTGACCTGCCAGGTGACCTGGTCGTCGGTCACCGTGGTCGGCTCGACGACCGGGACGTCCACCGAACCGTTCATCGACCCCATCGCCCACTGGTCGGAGCGGACGCCCGGGAAAGCGAGCAGGTGCTCGGCCAGGTCTCGGTCGACGTCGGCGTCGAGCGATTCGGTGATGAGGCGAAGGCGGACCGTGTCGTCGAGCTGACCGGGGTTTGACGTGGCGGTGATGGTGTCGTCCTCGATCCGCAGCTGAGCCGGGACGGCCAGCGGGGACCGGATCCAGATGGTCCAGGTGTCGCCGGGAGCGAAGGGCAAGGCGGGCGGGCGTTGGGCATTCACGAGAGCTCCAAGAGGTGTTCGGTGAACGTGGACACGGCGACGCGGCGACGCCAGGGCGCGCGAACGGAAGCGGGGGCGAGCACGGCCGGTCCCGGCTGCGGGACCGGCCGGCGCGGCAGTCAGGCGCCGTAGACGGTGGGGGCTCCGGCGTGGAAGCCGTGCCGGGAGTGGTCCGTGGCCAGCTCGCGGGCGCGGCGCAGCTCGGCGCCGGTGTTCGCGGTCGGGACGCGGGTGATGTCGCAGTGCTCGCAGCTGAAGGAGGCCGTGTGGCGGAAGCGCCAGTAGCTGATGCGGTCTGCCGCGCGGTTGGTCAGGCTTCGCAGCGTCTCGAACGCGCTGGTCAGAGGGTTGGGGCGAGCGGCGGTGACTGCGAGGTGGCGGGCCATGGTCGGTCCCTCTCTGCGGTGGGGGCGTGCTGACGGGCCCTGGCCTCAGCACGCCGGGTGGGGGTCCGCGCTCGCGCGGACGCACAAGCCCGCAGGCTCGTCCGGTCGACGTGGACCGCGCGAACACCAACCGCCGGCCGACAACGCCACCGCAACGGCGCGGTTCATCTCGACCGGACGTGCCGGAGGGCTTGTGCGCTTGCCCCCACCCGGTGTGCTGACCTCGTGCGTCAGCGTGTCCCCTGCAGGCGGCGTCACGTACCCGTCACGGCGGTGGTAGGACGCAGCGTGATGCGTTAAGGCTGGTGTGGCCGCCCGCGTAGGCGGCCACACCAGCGACTGGTCAGGCGACCAGATCCACTTGGTGCTCGAGTTCGACCGACCCAGCGCCGTCGTCGATGGGGATCACCGGTGCAGGAGACGGAGTTTCGATGACGTCTTCGCCGTCGGGCAGGTCCTCGCCGTCGGGCAGGTCCTCGCCGTCGGGCAGGTCCTCGCCGTCGGTGAGGTGCTCGTCGTTGGTGTCCTCGTCATCCAGGCTGGCCTCGACCTCCACCTCGTCATCCACCGCGGTGGCCAGTTCTGCGTCCACTGACTCGATCCCGTCGAGCACCTGCGCTTCCACCTCGGACAGCTCCCAGTCCTTGAGCTCCGAGTGCTCCATCGTCTGCAGCTTGAGCGTCCGGAGCTTGGCGAAGTAGGCGACGTCCTCCTCGGTGGGCCTCTCCCACGTCGTGCGGCGGCTGACGCCCTGCTCAACCGCAGCCAGCACCATCACCATGCTGATCACTCGGGCTCGTTCCGGCCTTGCCTTGAGGATCTCGGCTCGCAACGAGGCCTTCTTGCCGGTGAACTTGGTGTCCCAGCCCAACAGCTTCAGCGCCAAGCGGTGGCCCTTGCTCGCGGCGTCGGCGTAGCGGCTACTGCTGGCCCGCATCGCCTCCAGCCAGGTGTCCTCGGTCTGAGTGAGGCTGCGGCGCTTCGCGAACAACTGCAGCGCCTCCATCCGCTTGATCGTGGCCGAGTCCCACGCCTTCCCGTTGTCGATCACCTTCTTGCGGTACTTCTTCTGCTCCTCGGTCATCGGTCCCTTCTGGACACCGCTGCCGGTGGAGTACGTGGGGCGCTCCACAACCGTCTTGCCGGGCGCGGCGTTGCGCTCGGCGTGCTTGTGCTTCTGGAAATCGGTGCAGACGTGGATGACGGTGACCGTGCCATCCTTGTCCTGCCAGGTGCGGCGGAAGGTCAGGAAGGCGGCGTGGCCAGGGCACTTGGCGTGCCGCTTCACGCTGAGCGTGCTCCCCGGCTTGGTCTTCACCGTGGGCCGCAGGTCGGCGAGCTGGCGGATCTGCGGGCCGTAGAGGGTGTCCGGGCGCTCGATGACCGGCACGCCCTGCTCGGTCAGGTCCGCGGCGGCGGCCGCGAGGGCCAGACGCTCGGTACGCGCGTCGCGCAACCTCTGAGCGACGTTGGCGAGCTGGCGGGGGTTGGATCGAGCGATCTCGGTCAGTTCCTCGACCGCCTCGGTCGCATCGCCGTACGCCTCGAACTCAGCGACCAGCGCGCTCTCGGCCACCCCCAGCACACCCTGCTGGGCCAGGTCGGCGGCCCGCGTGCTCTGCGCGACCGCCACGAGGATGTTGGCGTCCTTGGCCTT
Source organism: Lentzea sp. JNUCC 0626 (assembly GCF_043632865.1). Taxonomy (NCBI): domain Bacteria; kingdom Bacillati; phylum Actinomycetota; class Actinomycetes; order Pseudonocardiales; family Pseudonocardiaceae; genus Lentzea; species Lentzea sp. JNUCC 0626. The sequence goes on along the minus strand of NZ_CP171636.1, from coordinate 25,122 downwards.
GAGCCGCAGTCGCTTGCCCACGTTCTTCGGTTCGACCCCCAGCTCCAGCAGTCCCTGAACGGTCCGCAGGTGGTCGGTCGGGGTCATGTCGAACCGCAGGAAGTTAGCGCCGTGCTGCTCGACCATGCGCTCGATCTCGGCGGCGCGCTCGTCGGAGATCCCGTACGCCTGGGCGATGACGAACGCCTTCTTCCAGGAGGCGTCGCCACTCGCGGTGGCCCGCTTCTTCGCCTTGCGCAGGCCGTAGGTACGAACCTGCCCGTCGATGACGATCAGCTGCCCGTGCGCGTCGTACCGGGCGATGATCGGGATGGCATTGCCGCGATCGAGGAGGTCATCGACGAAGCCCGCGTACTCTTCCTCAGCCGGGTCCTCCAACCGCTCCGGGTCGAATCGCCGCACGTTGGGCCCGATGACCAGCTCCTCGGGGTCGACGTACAGGAGCGTGAAGTCCTTGGCTTCCTCCGCGGTGGTCGGCAGGACCAGCTCGGTCACGTCCGTGTCCGCGCCAGCAGCGGAGACAGAGGTCTCGACGTTCCCCTGCTCAAGCGGGACGTCGCCAGCGGCGACGTCGGCGGCGATGTGCTCGACGGCAATCTCTGTCGTGGTCACTATCGTTCTCCCTATTTGTGGCGAACCGGAGCTTTGGCGGGACTCCGGCGGCAATTCATTGAATGCACTTCATCGCGGTGCGCGAATTCCGTGCGGTCGGTGTCCCTGTGCGGGACGCACTCGGTTCAGCGCGCACGGCTAGGTCGGGGCGGGGGTTGCGGCCTCGCCCAGCCGGCGTGGACCGGCCGGGATCTTCCCTGTTCGCGGGGGTCTTCCGGGGCCGGTTCACCCGTGCTGGGCCGGGTGCCGCGCCCTCGCCCTGGCGGCCGTGCGCGCTAGAGTGCGTCGGCCCGCACAGGACTCCGCACGAATTCGCGCAGTGTTGTTCGTCGTGGTGCGCCCGATTTCCGATGCGCGCCTGTCAATTCACTGAGCGATGCGCTGCGAATACCCCTGATGGGTGCGGGTGACCAACCCCGGTCACCCGCACCCATTCGGATCAGAACTCGCGATGATCGTGGATCTTGATCGCCGCATCGAAGCCGACAAGCCCGTAGAAGCGAGGGTCGTCGCGGTAGGCGAAGTTCCCGCCGTGCCTGAGCCCGGTCAGGTCGGGGACACCGTCGACCAGGTGGGTCGCGGGTACCAGGAACACCCGGTCGAAGCCCTGGTAGATCCACATCGCCGGAGCGTCCGGGTTCGGCACGTCCGCTCGGCAGTCGGCCGGGATCGGGTGCAACACCGGACGGCGCCCCACGGCGTCGATCACGCCGTTGACCGTGGCATGCACGTGCCGGTGGCTGAGGCCGTCGGCCAGCGTGGGGATGTCCAGGGCGAGCCGGTAGACGCTCACGTACAGACCGGGCTGGTTCGACCAGTCGACGGCCGCGGGGTCGGAAAGGGTCGCGCTCACGGGATGTTCGGTGTCCTTCCACTGGCGTTCGTGGTGTCACCGGCGTTTGGCGGGCGCCGGTGTGCGGACCAGTCAGGTGACTGGTCGGGCTGATTCCCCTGGTCGGGGGCGCGACTCGGTCAACCGCGGCCGCGGACCGGCCGGGGTGGCGCGCTCGGCCGACCGGGTGGGATCGCGCGCAGCGCGACCCCGCAGGGGCTCGTCTCACCCGGTCGGCTGGGCTGGCGGTGCCTCGGGCGCAGCGGCGGCCGCGGTTAGAGTGCGCCGCCCTGCCGGCCTGGGGGTCGGACGCGATCCAGTGCTCGGCTGCGCCGGTCAACCCCGGAAACCCTGGGGAATCAGGGGTTACCGGGGTTGCAGCGCGGTCAGCCGGGTTGGTATCGTCCGGCCTCACGCGCGCACGCGCGTGGCGCGCGTGCGCGCAACCGGGTGTCCACCAGGCGCAAGGTGGGTGCGCTGGAGGCACAAGAACATGCCCGGTCAGGGTGCAGCGCCCGGCGTTCCGGAATCGTGGTTCTCGCGGCAGATGCGTTCGATCAGGTCCTGCTGGAACCTGATCGTGTCCCGCCATTCCCGGAAGCGGGCTTCCTGCGCTTCCTGGATTCGCCTGGCCGTGGGCTTGCCGATCTGCACGAAGGTGATGGGCGGCGTGATGCGGTAGTCCAGCCACGCCATCCACTGCTTCCCGCAATCCGGGCACAGCGGCTGCTTCTCGGACGTGTTTTCGTTGTCGGACAAGGGAGACTCCTTCGTCGGGTACTCCCCCGCTGCTGCGCACGCAGAGGAGACGCGGGTTCAGGCACACCAGCGGGGGAAGTCCGCCGAGGCAGCGACGAGCACGGCGGCGGCGAGCAGGTGCGGCTCCGGGTGGCCGTCGCTGATCGCCTGCAGCGCGGCGCGCATCAGGTCGTCGACGAAGCCGTGAGCGCGCTCGGGGTCGTCGCGGCCGGCGCGCTCCAGCAGGGCACGCAGCTGGGTGGCGGTCATCTCGCCCTCGACGTCGACGAGGTCACAGACGGGGACGAGGACGAGGTCGGCAGGGGTGAGGTTCATCGGTGCCTCCGGGCGCGGGTCGGAACACACGAACGCCCCGTGGCCGCCGTCGTACGGCGGCCACGGGGCGCAGGTGGTGCAGGTCAGAACGGCGGCTCGTCGCCGAACCCACCGCCGCTGCCCGCCGCGGGCGCGGAACCCCAGGGGTCGTCGGCCGGGGCGCCGCCGCCCGAGGCCGGGGCGCCACTGAAGCCTCCGCCGGAATCGCCGCCGGACCGGCTGGCCTTGGTGATCTTGGCGGTGGCCCACTTGAGCGACGGGCCGATCTCGTCGACGTCGAGCTCGATGACGGTGCGCTTCTCGCCTTCCTTGGTGTCGAAGGACCGCTGCTTGAGCCGCCCGCTCACGATCACGCGGGCACCGCGGGTCAGCGACTCCGCGACGTTCTCAGCGGCCTGCCGCCAGATGTTGCACCGCAGGAAGAGGGTCTCGCCGTCCTTCCACTCGCCGGACTCGCGGTCGAGGGTGCGCGGCGTCGAGGCAACGGAGAAGTTGGCGACGGCGGCGCCCGCCGGGGTGAAACGCAGTTCGGGGTCGGAGGTCAGGTTGCCGATCACCGTGATCACGGTTTCGCCTGCCATGAGGTGCTCCTCGGTCGTGGCGCAGCGGATCACCGCTGCTGAGCTGGTGGTTTGTCAGGCCCCGTGGGGCGCACTCGACCGGGGACCGGGCATGGGCAGGGGGTCAACCGCGCCAGAGCACGCAAGGTTTTCTGCTCGGTCCGGAGGGGGCGGGGCCCCGCGGATCGAGCGGGAGAAAAGCTTTCGTGCGGCGGTTGACGCCGGTCCGAGGCCGGTCCAGAGTGCGAAGCCCCAGGTGGCCGGTGACGAACACCCGCGAGAGGTGATCCGTCGCGTCCAGCGCCGTGGAGAACGTGGCGACACCACACCGCGCGGCTGCTCGACCGACCTCCAGCGCCCGTGGGAGCTGACGAAGCCCGCGGGGTCTGCGCCCGCACAACCCGGTCAGCGGCGTCACGCCCCGTTCGGGACGATCAGTCGGCGGGTTCGGGTGGCGCCTCGACCACGGTCACCCTGGGCCTGATCAGCACCGGGGCGTCTTCGGGACCGCGCCAGTGCTCCGGGATCCACGTGCGTTTGCGCAGCGCACGACCCTTGCCGTACGGCTGATCGCGCCAGAAGCCGCGAACGCGGAACCGGACGTTGACCGTGCGGCCCGACGGCTCGGCGGGCCTGGTGGCCGTGCTGACCCGGCGATGGATGCTGACCACGCGCACCGGCGGCAGAGGACGTCCGGCACGTTCGGCGCGACGACGCTCAGGCCGTGATGCGCGCTGCTCGGTGATCTCGACGATCGCGGGTTCCTGGATGAGCAGCCAGGCCGCCAGCACCGTCTGGATCCACGGCAGCGTGCGTTCCTTGGCGATGACACCGCTGACCTCCTCGGACGGGATGTACCGAGGTGTGGTCGGGATGTCGGGTTCCCCAGCCGACCAGCACACCAGCGCCTCGTCGTCCCACACCAGCGGCGGCGAACCGCGTTTGACCTCGCGCTGCGCCTCAACCGGGTCCAGGCCAGCCTCGATGCCGGCCTGGACCAGGCGATCGAGGACCGGCGCCGACCAGAAGGTCAGCCACACCGCGCCGGCTGGTGGCGAGCAGTGCGGGGACGGTCCCCAGGAACAGGCGACGATCGGCGCGATGAGGCCGTCGGTGGCCTCGGAGTGGCCGATCGGCGAGTCGAAGACGAGAAAGCCCTGTTCAGCGGGCAGGTCGGCGGGCTGTACCGACCAGTCGGGCAACCGGGCGCCGGCGGCGAGTGCCTGGGCGGTCATCTCCTCGTCGACCGCGTAGAGCTCCGCCGAGCCGAGACGGCGGGTTTCCTCCTGGTGCAGGATGACCGCGGCCTCGAGCGGGTTCGCCGCCGCCGGGATGATCGTGCCCTGCCCGGCGTCGAGCGCGTCGATGGTGACCTTGAAGAAGAACGGGTGGCCGAGCCAGGCCCGCAGGCTCGTGTGCAGGGCGGGGATCTCGGCGGGCCGCGGTGGGGTCCACGGCACCGTCGTGCTGTCGGGTTCGGTGTCATCGGTGGCGTTGGGCATGGATCGGCCCTTCGGAGAGCGCTGTGTGGACGAGCGCGGACCGAGCGGGCCGGGCAGTGCACAGGCAGGGGTGACCGCGTGCGGTCATCGCGCAGCGACGCGAAGCGCCCTTGCCGGTGCTGCCCGGCGTGCTGGGCTGCTGCGTCCACGTGCGCGGCGAGGGTTGGACGGCGCGCCTCGGCGGCGGCCAGCTGGCCGCCGCCGGCCGCGCGTCAGCTCGCGGGCGCCGCGCCGCAGCGGGCCGGGACGCGCAGCGAGGTCCGGCGGTTGCGGACGTCGACGTGGATGACCGGGGTGGTCGCGGACACCCGCTGGAGGGCCTGAACGGTGCCGCCGGAGCGGCGCAGCGGGTCGAGCACGGCAACCACCGCGTCGCAGTCGCGGATCATCCAGTCCGACCTGGCGTGCAGCACCTGGACGCTGAACCGGTCGCCGAGGGTGTCCACGCGTCCGGCGAACTCGCGGGCGGCGAAGAGCCGGTGCTGCCAGTCCTGCGGCCAGCGGGAGTAGTGGCCGGTGTAGGGCTGGTAGAGCCAGACTGGGATGCCGCTGTCGTGCCCGGCCTCGGCCCAGATCAGGTCCGCTCCGGCCGCCGCGCCGCTGATCGCGACCTGAGTGCCGTGGTCGGCGGCCAGCTTCGCCGCGATCCGCCGCAGTTCCTCTGCGAGCCACTGCTCGCTACCCGGTGGAAGGCCTTGCGGCCGGTGCCCGGTGCACGCCACCCGCACCCACTGCCCGGCTCGCTCCGGAGCGAGCCGGGCGCGGTGGCCCATCAGGTACCGGCCGAGCAGGTTCTGCCCGGGAACGGCTTGGTGGCGGGAGCAGGAACAGCAGCCCCACGTCTGGTTGTAGCCAGGGTTTAGCTCTGACCACTGACCGTCGAGGAGTAGCCGCGGGAGGGGGGGGTCCGAAACGACGGGACCAAGTCGGGGGTCACCAACAGTTAGGTGGAGAACCTCGTCCTGCGGTCGTTGATGGTCAACACGTTGCTGCCCTGGTTCAGGCCCTGCAAGAGCCTGGTGCTGCGGCCGAGTGAAGCGTCGCGGGCGTGGACGTCACGTGGTCGAGCTATGTCCATCTAGCATCCGACTCGCCTGGAGACGGGTGCCAGTTTCTGGTGAAACGAGCACGACGGAGTCTTTGGGCAAGGTCGCAGAACCTGGCCGGTAGCCGTCGAAGGTGACATCGCGTGGAGGTTTGTTCGGCCACTGGCCAGCAGGTTGCATGATCTGGTCCGGGTGGTTCCGCCGATAGGTCCAGAGCTCTTGGCAGGCAACGAAGGTGCCGACGATCGCGCTGTCCAGGGATTCGACTATACCGGCGAGTGTGTCGATCACGTCTTCTTCCAGGAGGAGCTTGCGGGGATCGCCAGCTGCCCGGAAGGCGTGCGCCTCGGGGTGGTCGGGTTGTCTTGGCAGCGGGCGTGCGATCTTGCCTCTGGAGATGTAGTTCATTGCGATGCGGGCCCCGCGGTGAACGCGGTCGTTGCGGCTCCATCGTGTCCAGTCCAGCCATCCTTCGGGGCCGGAGTGTTGAAGCACGGATCTGGCGGCGCGAAGGAGGGTGCCTTGCCGGTCGGTCGGGTTGAGGACCGTCTGCTGGAGCTTGAGCTGTCCTCGGACGTCCGGTCCGGGGTAGTCCGGTCCGTCGGTCAGCGGGAGCAGCTTGCCGAGGTCCGCCTTCATGAGGTTCGTGTCGAACCCGCCGATGGCGATGATGATGCCGGCCAGGTTGTCCAGTGTGGAGCCGGCCGCCCGGAGAACGCCTGCGGTGTGCGCGTCGATCCGCGCTTCGCGGCGTGCTTCCTGCTCGCCCCGGTTGAGGTTTCGGCTGCCATTGTTGAACTGGCCGATCATCCAGCGGTCGTCGCTGAACCGGCACTCACGCAGGTCGTGGAGATGGATTGCCCCGATACGAAGGTTCTCCTTGACGCCGGTGAGGAGACCATAGAGGTAGTCCATGATTCCGGTGACCGCGTCAAGGTCGAGGCCGTAGTCGTGCCACCAGGTGCAGCCACCTCGCGCGGTGTCGAAGTCGGCCTGGACGAGAGCCGTCAGGTCGTCGACAGCTGCGAGTGCTTTCCGGACTGGCTCGTGGTAACGCATGGTCTGTCCCGTCTCCGGCGTGGTGCCGCCAAGCCGAACATCATATCGGCCGGATCCGTTCCGGTCCTCACGATTTCGGTGCTGGCCGCCTCGACAGGGCGCAATCCTCCTCGCTGAGCTATGTGCGTTGCCTGTCCCGTGTATCGATCCTCGTGACCTTGCTGGCTGCTTCGAGTTGCTGGGTGAGTCGGGCGTTCTCCAGGGCGAGCCGCTGGATGTGGGCAGCGGCGAGCCTGACGTGGGCGGAGAGGTCGCGGTTGACGCGGCGCAGCTTGGCGTTGCGTTCGACGAGGCGGTCATAACGGCTGGCGCCGTGTGGTTGGTCCTCTGACGGTGGTGCGGTCCGGGCGGCGCTGATCTCGTTTGCGATGCCTGGGAAGTGGCGGCGGAAGGTCGTGTTGCTGAGCCCGAAGTGGCGTGCGAGAGCGAGAACGCTCGGTCGTCTGCCGTTCTGCTCGGCCTGGTCTTGCTGCTCGCGCAGCACTTTGCGGACGTGAGATTCGGAGGGAACCTCCGTGTGTCGGCTCATGAGCTCGCGCCTGGATCGTGTGGCAGGGCGTTTCGGGTCAGGAACACATCGATCTCGTTTCGGCGGGTGAGCACTCGGTGATGCAGTAGGGGCGGCAGCGGTGGTGAGGTGGCAAGGCGTCCGTCGAGCCGGCGGATCTCCTCGCGCAGCGCCGCGGTGTTCTCGGCGGTGAGAGCGACATTGCGGCAGGCGAATGGCTGGCAGCCGCCGTGGTCAGGCAGTCCTTCGCTGCGGCCGCGCTTGGCGCGTTCGCAGAGGGCTTTGGTGTGGTCGTGGACGCAGGTGATGTAGTCGCCGGGATAGACGCCTGGGTCGTTCTTCTTCATGATGCGCAGCAGCCGGTGCCGGTCGAGCACGACTTTGCCCTGGTAGTGGGCTTGATCGCCGAGCTCGTCGAGTCGTCGGGCGGCTTCGGTCGCGGCCGGACCGCCGAGGTGGTGGTGCTCGTGCGCGTCGATCATGGTCATGAGGTGTTCGCCGCGGGTGAGCGCTTGTTCGCTTTCGACCTCGGCGCGGAACCCGGACTCGCTGGTGCCGGCGTAGCCCTCGAACATCTGGATGCCGTGGTGGCGGTATTGGACCGCGCCGGCGATGGCGCCGCCGGGCTGGCGGGCGATGAACCAGGCCAGGGTGCGCCGGAACTGCCGGGTGTGCAGGTGCCAGATCTGGCCCTTGACGGCGGGAATGCTGTCGAGGCGGTCGTGGCGGGCGCAGAACTCGTTGATCCAGGCGGTGAAGAGGTTGAGCTGGATGTTGGTGCCGGAGTGGGTCAGCGCGGCGGTCGCGGAGGAAGGTTTGCTGCCGGGTCCGTGCCCGAGCCTGGCGAACAGGTGGTCGACCTCGGGCGGGTGCAGCGCTTCCAGGACGCTGATGGCACGGGTGACCGGTTCGCCGACCACCCAGGTCGCGGAGACTCCTTTCGGGTCGTTCTCGCCTTTGAAGGCGAGGCTGCTGACCTTCCAGCGGTAGGCGGTGCCGCCGGGTTCGCGTTCGATGCGCACCGATCCGCGCCGCAGGTGCTTGACCTCGCTGTCGCGCATGCCGGAGAGGTAGGCGATGACGACGTAGCAGGCGGCCTGCAGGTGCCGGGCCAGGCGGGCGAGGCTGTCGGGGTCGTTGTGGTGGGTGGAGAACCCGTCGATCCAGGGCCGCCCGTCGAACTCGGCGGTGATCGGAGTGTCGAACGTGGTGTGCTGTGTGACGCCGACGACGTTGACCGCGGCGTCGACCAGGTCGCGGTTGCGGTCGATGGTGTGCCGCGCGATGCCGAGCGTCGTCGCGACGAAATAGACGTTCAGCACGCCTTGTCGTCCGGGCAGCGGCCTGCCGCGGGCGACGTGGTCGTTCAGGAACTCGGCGAGGACTTGGCGGCTGGCTTCTGCGTCGCCTGCGCTTGAAGGACGGTCGGAGGCGCGCAGCGCCCTCCAGACGCGATCGGCGGCGAGGATGTCCGCGGCGAACAGATCGACGAACCGCAGCGACCAGGCGACCAGCGGTCCCAGCACCTGCTCGGGAATCCGATCGGTGACGTTCTCCCTGGCATGGCGGGGTGCTTGAGGTTCAGCCCAGCCCTCGACATGCAGTGGATCGACGCTCAGCCGATCGGTCGTGAGGTGGCCGCGCCAGCGCCAGAAGTAGCGAACCGCTCCTCGCGCGAAAGCCCTCGCGTTCGGCGACTTGGGCAGAGCTCTGACGAGAAAACGTTGGTAGTCAAGGAGATCGTCGTTGGTCAACCCCGCCAAGGCCGGTGCCTGCTGGCCGGATCCAGCGCGGCCGGCGAGCCAGTTGAGGAACCGGATGTGTTCGGTGAACAACGTCCTGACCACGCTCATCGCGGGGCGTTTCTCGTGGATGGGCGGCTGACCAGAGAGCAGTCCGTGACACAAGTCCTTGCAGGCCAGGCGATAGGCAGCGGGAATGCGACCGAAGTCGAGGATGTGGGACCGCTCGTGTGCCTGCAGCTGCGCGGGCCGCAGCTGCCAGACGTCCTGACCGAACCGCGCGGTGGTGTCCAGGTCCGTCCCGGGCGTCAGCTCCCGGCCGGCCAGGACGAGCGCATCCTCGGCGACGGAGGCCGGCCTGGTGATGGCGGCGGTCATGGCTGTTCCCAGGGTGCTTCGACCAGGTCGAGCAGGACGTCCGCGGACTTGCGGTGGCCAGCCTGCTCGAGTTCCTGGGGACTGAACTTGGTGAGGATGTCGCGGGTGATGGCGGCCCAGGTCGAGCCGTAGCGGTGCCACCAGTCGGCCTCGGACATGCGTAAACGGCAGGTGTTCAGGGCGTCGAGCAGGCTGAGCAACTTCGGCAGGTGATCACTGGTGACCAGGCAGTTCCCGCAGTGGAAGCAGTCGAGAAACGAGCTGGAGCAGGTGGCTCCGGTCGCGGGATGGTGATCGTGGTCGACGCAACCGGTCCAAGCCGTGTCCAGCTGCCCGTCGGCGGCCTGCCGGGCGGTCTGTGGATCGAGTCCGGCTTGTTCTAGCCGATCGGCCTCGGCTGGTCCCGCGACGACGCGCAGGGCGCCGCCGGCCGCGCTGAGGGCTCGGTTGTGCGCGTCGAGGGCGGCGCGTTCGGCTTCGGAGACGGCGTCGGCCATGACCTCGTGTGCCCAGTCGAGCATGGTCGGGTCGTTGCGCAGGTAGTTGTTGAACAACACCGGCATGGTGTTGCTGCGGGCGGCCGAGGGCAGGTGGCCGCCGAGTTGTTTGGTGCGGCGGACGTCGACGCTGGTCTTGATCCGGTTGAAGGAGACCTTCAGCGGGGCCGGGACGGGCGCGGCCGCCGGTTCCTCTCCGGATGGCCGCGCCGGCGTGGGCGTGGGGTCGGCGAGGACCGGGTCGGGCCGGTTGGCGGCCCATTTCGATAAGGCGAGGTCCCGCCCGTGCAGGGTCGTGGAGAAGACCGCGGAGTGCTCGGGGGTGCTGTGTTGCCCGTCGCGGTGGCGGTTGCCCCAGGCGCAGAACAGGTGCGGTGAGCCGCAGATCGCCCGGCTGCGGGCGGTCAGGTCCAACAGGAGTAGATAGAGCCCGCCGGGGGTGTGCAGTTGCCGGCTGGGTGGGCCGATTTCCCAGGTGACCGTGTCGAACCACCGGCGCGGCCCGCGGCGGCGTTTGATCACCTGCAGCTCGACGGCGCGGCCGTCGAGGACTCGGTGGGCGGCGGGCAGTTCTTTGAGCGTCTCGCCGTTGCGGCCAGTGACCGCTGCCAGCAGCACCAGCACCGGCGGCAAGTCCCGGAAGGTCAGGAGCAGGTGGCTGGCGAGTACGATGCGCTGCGGCAGCCTGTTTGCGCCCCAGCCGGGCATGTCGGGAACCGCACCGGTGTCGGCGATGGCCGTCAGTGTGACCGCAAGCTCCCGGTCGGCCGCCACGACCGCGTCGGGGTCCTGCCGGTAACGGACGACCAGGTCCTCGCCGGCCTTAATGCGGTCCCGGATCGCGGCGACGTCGGCGCGAGCGGCCGAGACCAGGCGGGTCAGTTCCCCGTCGGAGTAACCAGGTTCGCCGCCCAGGTGGTTACGGCCGGGCAGCCGCTGCTGCAGGAAGTCGACGACCTGCGGGGCCATCAAGGTGCCGAGGTGCCCGGTCAGCAGAACGCCGCGGGCATCGCGCAGATCGACGTGTCCCAAGTAGACGTTCTTCGCCGCGCGATGCCAGTAGAACGCCTTGACGTCGGCGAGCGTCAGCTCCTGCGGCGTGGCCGGCGGAGACGGGCGATGTTCGTGCAGGAACCGCATCAGCCTGCCCACCGCCTCCCAGCAGTTGCGAGCCGAGGTCAAAGTGCGCAGGGTGCCGTTCGGCCCGACTCGTTCGGCGAACGCCGCGGCCAGCAGCTCGTGCCAGCCGGGCAACGGCAGCCGGCTGAAAACGAACTCGCGGCGACGATCATCGTCACCGTGGAACGCGACCGTGACACCACCGCCGGGCTGATACCGGATGCTGGGCGGAGGCTCATAGTCGCCGGCCGGCTGCGCGGCCGGGCGTCCGTAGCGGGTACTCCCCCGGCCTGTGCGGGTCACGCGACCCCACCTGCCGCGACCGCAACCTCGTCCTCGTCTGCGGCCAGTGGCGCGTGGAGGTCGTCGCCGAGCTGGGACAGTGGCGTGTCCCGCGGGTCATCCCAGCCGTCCGGGACCAGCGCCATGCGGGTCTCCATCTCCAGCTCCTGCAAGGCATGCAGGTAAATCGAGGTCGTCAGCACCGAGACATGACCCAATCTGCGACGGACCCAGTCCAGCGGATCGCCGAAAATCCGCGTGTACTGCCCGCGCTGCGCCGTGGTGAGCTCGGCCAAGTCTGCGAGATGGCCGCGCTGCAACTGCTCCAGCGTGATCACCGCGAACGAATGACGAAGAAGATGCGGGTGGCAGGCCAGCATCACGCCGTGCTCCAGGCAACGGGCATTGGCCGTGGCGAAGGTGCTCTTCCAGGCCGAGACAGTCAGCGGCATGCCGTCCTCACCGAGCCAGAACAAGGCGGGTTCGAGGCCGTCCTCGGTCTCGATGAACAGCCGTCGGCGTTCCTTCGGGGTCAGTTCACGCAGCTTGAGCCGCTTCCGGTCGGCGCTGCCGACCTGGCGCACGATCGTCGGCCGGGACAAGTCCGCGATGACCAGCGGCCGCCGAACGTCGCGGTAGCGACCCGCCGCCCGCGCGGCGTCGATGACCTCGGCCCGGTCGAACTCCGCGTAGGACGCCAAGTCCTCGACCACGCCCTCCGGCGTGTAGATCCAGCGAGCTGAGGCATATTTCGCGATCCGGCCCGGAAGCCAGAACCGCTGATAGCCACCCAGCCCGCGCGGCGTAGGGATCTCCAGCACCGTCAAGCTCGACTGCTCGGTCAGCCGCATCCCGGTGCGGACCATCAGGTCCGCGTAGGTCGCGTTGCGCGAGGCCCACCGGCCCCGGAACCGGGTGTTAGGCAGCCCGTCGCTGCCGTAACCGCGCAGACCGACATCGCGCCATCTGCGGTAGGACGCCGGCGGAAGCCACTCGATGCGCTTGCCGCTCTCGTCGTAGGCGTAGGTCGCCGGAACCATCTCCGACGAGGAAGCCCGCCAACCGACGCCTGGCGGCAGCGCCCGGCGCTGCCGCTGCGGGATCGGGTTCGAGCGAACATGGCCATTCTTCACCGCCCAGACGTAGAACTGATTGACGTGGGAGACCTCCTGGCTCCAGGTCGTGCCGGCGACCCGGGGCCCGTCCTCGTCCCGGCGACGCCAATGGTGAAAAGCCAGGTGATCGGCCTCGGATGCGTCGCGCCACGAACATCCAGATCGCGCCGACCACAAGAAGTCGAGGAACCGTTTGAGGGCACCGGCCTGGTTCACGCGAGTGTTGTCCGGTGCCCCGACCACCTCAGGTGACAGGAAGTATGAGTTCAACGCGGTGTCGTACTCGAAAGCCGGCGACAACAGATAGGGAGTTCCGTCCGGGACATCCTCGGCGTCCAGCCAGTCCGCAGGGTCGGATGGCAAGCCAACCAGAAACCCCATGAGCTCGCCCACGACCGGGAGATCCCGAGTCGTGTAGAACACCTGCCACCTTGATCCACAACGCACTCGGGCACGTTACACGCGGCTCTGATGCTCAGTAACCGGTCGAGTACGGCAGCCCGCGGAACACGATCCACCCAACCCGCTTTCTAGCGCCCCGCCTGCAACGTCATTGACGAGGGCTGGCCGCCGACGAGCGGCGGACGAAAATTCAGCCAACCATCGGATAAACGTAGTCAGGCTCTTCAGCGGCTAGGCAATTCTGGGCGTAGATCCTCAGCAATGGGTGGACAGCAAACATGCCGCGATCTCCGGTCGCCTCAAGGAGGTTTGCTTTAACCAATACGGCAAGAAGGTGGATGGTGCCCTCCGCAGCACTCCCTCCGAGAGAGATTGCATCCGCGCACGAAAACCGCCGTTCCGGTAGCGCGCCAATCCGCCGGAATAGGCGAGCAGCTTCCGCACTCAGAGCCCGATAGGACAAATCGAAAACGGCGCGGACGCCATACTGCTCGGCATCAATGAGGTCCTGCTCTGACGGAAATCGATCGAGCGAAGATTGCACCCTCTCCACCAGTTCACCAACTGCCGACCGAGGCTGCGAACTGGCATTTGCCCCAGCAATACGCAAAGCTAGCGGCAGATAAGCACACAACTCAATCAGTTGCATGACTGATTGAAACTCCGCATCGACGCGATCCGACCCAAGGACCGTCCGCATCAACGCAACACTGGCCTCCACGTCGAACGTACCAATCGCAAGACGATGCGCTCCTCCCTGGACAACAGCAGGCAGCATCGAACGACTGGTGATCACCGCCACAGACTTAGGACCGTCAGGAAGCAACGACTGCACCTGTTCGACACTCGCAACGTTGTCCAATACAACCAGAAGTTGCCGCCGCGCAGTCAAGCTTCGGTAAACGGCAGATCGTTCTTCCAAGCTTGCCGGAATATGAGCAGCTCGGACTCCAAGTGAATGGAGGAACCGGCCAAGCACTTCATATTGCCCCAAGGGCTCACCCGGTCCGTATCCACGAAGACTCGCGTACAAGTGCCCGTCGGAAAACTTATCCCGATTCCGATGCGCCCACCGCAGAGCCAATGCGGTCTTTCCAACCCCGGCGACACCGGCCAGCAATATTACCCACGGGCCACGTTTTGCCGATCGATCGCTGCGGCGCACGAACAGAAGCGTATCCAACTCTGCCAGCTCATGCTCACGTCCGACGAAGTCAATCATGTCCTTCGGCAACTGCTCAGGTCGTACATTAAGCGGCACAGGTCCGCGCCGAATCGCCCACCTCATCCGCGGCACAACCGCCACGTACCCAAAAGCCGCCAATAGGGGCGAAAGCTTGCCGGGGACCTCCTGAAGATTGGCGACCCACTCTTCTTCGTACCTCGCGCAAGCATGGGGATCCCCCAGCCTGCGCGCCGACCACCGGACCAAACCAACCGCCAGTCGGGGCCACCAGTCCTTGAACTCAGCCACCACCAACGGCAGCAGCACCGCCGCCAGCAACCACGGAACGAACCCGGAACTCATGACGCACCGTCCGTCCGGGGCACGAGCGAGCCTGCCGCTCGAACACCTAGGGTGCGGCGTCCAGCGCGGTGCTCCTCCAGCATCGTCCTAGCGCCCGCCAGCCCCTCTGGGCTCAACCGGTAGAACCGACGCCGCGGTCCACGAGTTGCCGGATCGCTCTGCTCCCACTCGCTCACGACCCAGCCGAGGTCCTCCAGTCGAGCGAGAATCGGGAAGACGCTTCCCGTCGGCCGGTCAACTGTCCTCGCAATCTTCAGCCCGTACAGCTCTTCGTCGGGCAGGAGCAACGCCTCCAACACATCCAACGTTGCGCCGGTGGCCCGCAGCTTCCGTCCCATGTCTCAAGTCTATATGTGTAGAGATAGCCCAGGCAACTGCTGCTTGCAGTCGCCGTGGTCACTGACCGAACGTGCACAAACGTCATCGTGCCAGGTGTTGCGCTCGACCAGCAGGTCATCACCGGTGGCGAGCAGCTGCGCGGCCAGGTCCGGATCGGTGAACTTGTTCTCGATCACCTGCTGCATGACGACGTGCCGGTGGTGCTCGTCCCAACCTGCGCGCAGCGGGACCCGGCGGCCGCGACGCTTGGCCTCCGCCGGCGTCGACGCGGCCGCGATCCAGGCGCGCAGCTGCGGATCGTCGGTCTTCCCGGCGTGGAACGCGGCCTCACCGGTCGGGTAGCGCTGGCCCTGCCAGGTGACCGGGTGCGGACTGAACATGCTCAGGAACCGGGTGTCGCCGGTGAACCCGTTGACGAGGCCGCGGACGGCGGTGGACTGGACGGCGTTCATCGTGAACTCCGAATCGGCTGGGTGGTGTGCGTGGACGAGCGCACGCCCAGCGGGGCGCCGGTGGCGGTGCAAGGGTGTCCGCGGCAGCGGCGCGGGAGCGCCCTTGCACCGCCTACGGCGGTCTGCTCAGCTCCAGCACGTCCCACGCCCACCCCGCCGGCCGGGGTGACGGCCGGGAACGGACTCCGACAAGTCCTGTTCCCGGCCGCCCAGCGACGGAGCTGCCGCCGGATCAGCGGGCCCGCAACGCCCGGACGAGGATCGTTTCCACCTGCTGCGGGATGTCGGCGACGTCGACGACCGGGATCGGCACGGCCCCTGACGGGACGATTGTGCCGCTGGGCCGCCCGCCCCGGTGCAGGTCCAGCCACAGCACCACGACGCCGTGCTCGACGAGCCGCTCGACCATCGCGGCCGCGCGCTTCTTCTCCCCCGGCGCCACGAAGTGGCCGTCGGACACGACGAACACGAGCCGGGCACCGTCACCGCTAGTGAGCCGGAGGCCGCCGTCGAGTGCCCGCATTGCGTCGGTGAACATCTCGCAGCCGTCGTCGGCGATGAACGTCTGGACCTTCGCCGGGGTCACCCCGGGACGGGTAATCGCGGTGACCTCCTCGCCGAAGGCGACCGTGGCGGAACTGCCGCCGACCTGGTCGACGGCGTGCGCCACCAACCAGGCAACCGAGGCCATGGTCTCGGTCGCCCACGTCATCGACCCGGAGATGTCCACCGCGATGCCCACGGTCAAGGGAGGCTCGGGGGTGTCGCGGCGGATGACCTGCCGGAAGGGCCTGGCCGTCACAGGTGCTGACCGCGCTCGTTGTGCGGCTGCCAGCATCGCCTCGCGGCCCAGCAGCCTGCCGGGCGGCACCGCGGACGTGGTGACGATCCGGGCGCGCTCCCGGAACTGAGCCCGACGCAGGGCCTTGCCCGTGCGCCGTGCCAGGATCCGCTCCTCCTCGGTCGGCGGGCGGGTCGCGCCGCGGGGATCGGTCGCGCCGTCGGCGCTGTAGCCGTGGAAGACCAAGTCGGCCTGCTCCTCGGCGGCCTCGCGTTCCTTGGCTTCGCGCTCCCCGGCGTGCCGGTCGCGGCGACTGGTGTCCTCGGCGGGCGCTTGGTCCTCGTCCTCGTGGAGCTCGGCGGCCGCCTGCGCCGAACCACGCTCGGCCACCACGGTCATCGCGTCACGGAACGCCCCGGCCAAGGCCTCGGCGAGAGCGTCACTGTCCCGCGCGCCGGGGTCGGTCGAAGGGTCGTCACCGGCGCCTTCGTCGGCACCCACGCCCTCTTCCGGCTCGTCCGGTTCGCCGTCACCGCCTCCCGCGGGGACACCGTCGGGCACACCCCGCGCGCACGCCGGCGCGGGAGCGTCGGCCGGGTCGTCCACACCGACGATCTCGACCCACCTGGCGGCCAGGTCGACGAGGCCGGGCACGTCGCCGTCAGCCAACTCGAGCGCCTTGCGCCACACCGCGCGCAGACGATTGAAGTCCTTGCGGCCCAACGTCTTGCGGCACAAGGTGAGGACCTTGCGTACCTCGGCGTCGTCCAGCACGCCGGCATCGACGCGACCGGCGGTCAGCAGCGCGGCCTGCGCTGCCTGCCATCGGGTCGCGGCCGCCGACGGCGTGCCGGCTCCCGGCAGGATGATCCGCTGGCTGGCGGCGCGCAGAAACAACCGGTCACCAGGACGGCGCTGCAGCTGGCGGTGCTCGATCCGCGGCTCCTCCAGCAGCACGGCCGCCCGCGCGACCACGACCGGGACCTCCTCGCCGAAGCCCTCCTCCCAGTGTGTGGAGTGCGCGTGCCCGGCCTCGTGGCACAGGAGACCGACCAGCACCGGGTGCCGACGACGGCCGTCCGGGGTCAACGGGTTGATCTCGGCAGGTTCCGCGCCGTCGAGCGCGACGGGACCGTTGAGGGTGATCTCGCCGCGGGCGTGGGTGAACCACGCGGGCGGCTCGTCCTCGCCGGCGTCCCACTTCACCGACGCGACCAGGTCGTCGCGACCGGCCAGCAGGTTGACACCTCGGTTGAGGCGCACGACCAGCAAGGTCTGCGCTGCGGTCTCGGCCGGGGTCTCGGGCGTGATCACGACTCGAACCTCCGTCCCAGCCGCAGGGCGTGGATGACGCCGAACTTCTTGGTCAGGACGCCGTGGACGACGTCCCGGTCGTCCTGCGGCACCTTGGCCAGCAGGTTTGCCAGTGCGTACTCGCGGCCGCGTCGCCGTTCGGTGGCGGCGTAGGACAGCAGGCTGCGCAGCTGCGGGGACCACGCCAGGTCGCCCTTGCGGCGTTGCTGGTCGAGGTTCTTGGCGACCTCGATGACGTCGGCCGGCACGCCGAGCTCGGCGGCCAGCACCCAGTCGGTGCCGACCTCGATGTGGTGGGCGAACCGGTCGCGCAGTGCCTCGGACAACCGTGCACCGGGTACGTCGGGGTTGTAGGCGCCCAGCACGAACCACCCTTTGCCCACGGGCAGGGGCTCGAGGTCCGGGTTCATCGGGATCCGGAGCACGTCCCGGCCGTCCATCAGCGGGTACAACACCGACAGCACCCGCGGGTCGATCAGGGCGATCTCGTCGACCAGCAGGGGTACGTCGTACAGCACCGAGCGGTGCAGCGGGCCGGGCCGCCACTCGAAGGCGCCGGACCGCGGGTTCTGCACGAAGGTGCCGAGGAAGTCGGCCTCGGTGGTGTCGGCGGTGCCGACGATGCTTTCCAGGCCGTCGTGCTCGGTGGTGGCGTCGGCGGTGAACGCCGCCTCGCACAGCGCGGTCTTCCCGGTGCCCGGCGGCCCGTAGAACAGCACGTGTTCCCGGTGGTCGCGGGCGTCGCGCAGCAGGGCGACGTCCTCGAAGGCCTTCGCGACTGCCCGCGGGTGGTAGACCGCCCCGTTGGGTCGGGTCTGCTTGCCCAGCGGCGATAGCGCGCCCGCCAGGTCAACGGTGCTGGGGCTCGCGGAGGCCGGGCCGGTCGAGGTTCCGTCCTCGTCGATGTAGGCGTCGGCGGCGGGTGCCCGCAGGTGCATTTTGGCCAGCATGTCCTCGCCGAGGCTCATCGGGATGCCTCCGGCATGGCGGTGCCCAACTGGACTGCGGCGGCCTTGAACAGCCTGACCAGCTCGTCGCAGACCTTCGGGGACGGGCCGTTGGTCTTGCCCATCGGCAGGCAGGTCAGGTCGCGGACGAGTTCGGCGGGCACCGTGAACGGGGTTGCGTCGCGGGTGACGAGGTAGCCCTTGGCGTGCTTGGCGTTGGTCTGCTGCGCAGCCGACTGCTTGGCCGCGTCGACGGTGCTGACCTTGTTCGCCTGGAACTGACCGCGGGCGTCTCGGGCACCCCAGTTGAACAGCACCATCTGCTCGACCAGCAGGATCCGGTAGAACTTGTCGTGCCCGGCTGAGGAGTTGTGCAGTTCCCAGCCGAAGGCGGTGATGGTCGGCGTGGCCACCGGTGATCACCTTCCCTTTCGCGTCGTGCTCCCGCCCGGTCGGCGGGGCGCACTCGGCGGGCACCGGAGACGGAGCAGGGCCGCAAGCCGCTCAGGTCTTCCCTGGTGGCGGGGTTGGGCGGCTTGCGGCGCTGCCGACGCCGGTGCAGAGTGCGAACGCCCCGCCGGCCGTCAGCGCGACAGCGCGGGAGGGCACCGATCGGGTCAGGCGGGGTCGGTGAACAGGTCGTCGACCTCTCCGGTGATCCGCTGCCACTGGGTGGTGAAGTTGACGCGCTCCTTCTCCTGCACCCCGGCGACGGTGGCGACGAGGAACCGCTCCGCCTTCGGGTAGGTGGCGAACTCGTCCTGGTGACGCAGCCACGCCCGCCCATCCGGGCTGACAGGACGACCGGCGTCGTTCGCTCTCAACCAGGTCCGCGCTTGTGCGGCGTTGCCGGTGAACAGCGGCTTCACCGACCGCCAGGCGGTGCCCTTGCGCATCGGGTCGTCCTTGGCCGGGAAGTACACGCGGCGGACGTCGTACACCGACCAGGGCTTCGTCTCCAGGCGGCGGTGGAACAGCTCGATCGCCGCGGTGTTGCCGTCCTCGATCAGCAGGTCCAGCAGACTGTGCGTGCCGTAGAGCTTGCTGTTCGGGTTGAGCATCATCGCGACCGCTTCCAGCATCAGGGCGGTCACGGCCTCTTCCGGGCTTTCCCGCATTCGCCGCAAGGTCTCTTTTTTCGATTTTCCCCCAGAGTAGGGACAATAAACGCAAGCTGATTTGTTCCAAATCACGCCGAACTCTTTGAACAAGCGCGCCAGGCACGTCGCGCGCGTCCATCCCCATTCGATCAATGGATGCAACGGCGTTCGAGTGGCCGTGGCGTACACCATGTCACGTCGCGCCCGGTTCAATTCCTCGGCTGAATAACCGATTACGTGCTCATAGGGCCGATCACCGAGAAATCGGACGATCCACTGGTCCAGAACCCAGCCCTTGAACTTCAACGAGCAGCGACGATGTGACAACTGGGGCACGGTGCCCGACTGGATGGACTCCTCTTCCAGAGTCCACGGTCCTCGCTTGTGGATGCGCGTGGGGCTCCTGGAGTCATCGAGAACGATGATTCCATCCGCTTCACGAGGACCACCTCGCGCGACTTGAACAGTCCGAACCCCCTTTTCCGCAAGGAGAGGCAAAAGGAACTTCTCCGCGTCGGATATCGTGGATTCCCACTCGTTGCCCACGACGGCGTGGAGCACGATCACATTGGAAAGGTCAATGCCGTACATGTGAGGCCGAGTCAGAATCTCGGTCAAGTACGCGCTCGATTCAACCCCAAGTCCCCAGCTGACGAGGTGCACGGGCTCGGCCGCGATGGCCGAGCCCGCGTGCGGCAGCCCGAGGAACAGGTCCAGAGGCTGCTCGTTCATCGCACCGCGCTCCCGGCGGGCGTGGGGCGCCAGGTGGGCACCTTCGCGGCGGCGAGCGCACGCACGGTCGCGACGTGCTCGTCGTGCAGGGCCCGGTCGTGCCAAGGCGGCAGCGGCGCCTCGACGGCGGCTCGGTTCAGCGCGTCGGCCAGGCTGTCGGGCGCTTTCGCGAGACGGCCCGGACGCGGACGCAGCGGCAGATGCTGGCCGAGGGAGGCGGTCAGGGTCAGCGTCATGGACACCAGTTGCCCCCATCGGCCGGCCGTCGAGGTTCGGCGGTTACCGGAAAGGTCGCCGTCGTGGAGCAGCTGGCTCACGGCGCGCTCGTGGCCGCTGAGGTAGCCCAGGTACGCCTGCGTGAGTTCCTCTCGCCCAGCCCCGAACGCCAGGTCGCGCACGCTGTCCGGGAATCCGGCGGTGGAGCCGGTGACGACCTTGTAGATCCAGGGCAGCACACCGTCAGCGGGTGCCTGGATCCGCCAGGCGACCACGGCGTCAGGCGAGCGGAGGAAGTACGAGCCGCCGAGCCAGTTGTGCAGTTGCGCGGGGCCGGCGGGGGTGTCCAGGAGCCAGAGCGTGGACTCCTCGGTCGTGCCCAGGCCGAAGTCCGGGCTGCCGAGGGTGGTGGTGAGGTCCCGGAAGCTGGCGCGCAGGTCACCGCGCCGGGCCCAGCCGGTGCCCGCGTTCTCGGGAGGAAGGTTCAGGACGGTGAGGTCGGGGCGGATGACAGCCATGCCCGTGCTCCGATCTGCCGGCGGCCGTGCGATGCCCGGCCGGGGTGGTCGCCCCCGGTCGGGGGCGCCGCCCGCAGGGCCCGCCGCCGGTCAGCGGAGAGCGGGGCGCCGTGCTCACCCGGCCGGTGTGATCCGGCCAGGTGGAGGTGCTGGTCACGGGGATGGGCCGGATCACCCGTGGCGGGTCGGGCACGGCGCATCGGGCGCAGCGTCGGCGGCGGGCACCGTCGGGCGTCCCCGGATCGGGTCGCCCGTCCCTGGCCTTTGCACGGATGTCGTTCGGCGGGCGAGCCGCCACGCGGGACGCCGGGCTCCCGCGCGGCGGTGCCTGGTCAGGAGCGCAGCGTGGTGAGGGCGTCGATTCCCGGGATCGGGGTGTCCGCGAGCGCGCGCAGGGTCTGCTCGTGCTCTTCGTGCAGGACGAAGTCCATGTCCGGATGCAGTTCCCGCAGTTCCGGCCGGTGGTCGCGGGCGGTGTCGGCGAGGCCGCGCAGCATCCCGGGCAGGTCCGGATCTCCTCCGGCCGGGTGCTGCGTCGTCGGGATCGGCGAGTAGAGCCAGCGATTGACCTGGCGCCAGTGCACGAGTTCCGGCTGCCCGGAGCTGCGGACCGGTTTACCCATGCCTGACCACGCTTGGCGCTCGGCGGGGCTGGCCAGCCACCATTCGTAGTGGTGCACGGCCTGCGCGACCGCGAGCAGCATGTTGTTGAGCTGCTGCGGACGGCGATGGTGGGTCCAGAAATCCGGTGCGCTGCGAAGGAGCCACGGGCGCGCCTCGATCTCGGCGTTCATCCGCAGGTACAGGTAGTCGACGTAGGCGTTGGCGAAGCTCGCCAGGGTGGATTCGGAGAAGTGCTGCCGGGCACCGGTGGGGAACGTGGCGGTCGACCCGGTGACGGCCTTGTAGATCCAGGGCAGCACGGTGTCGGTGGTGGCCAGGATCATCCAGGCCGATTCGACGTCGCGGTCGCCCGCGGAGTCGGGGACTTCGTTGAAGCGCCGGAGGTTCACGCGTCCGGCCGGGGTGTCGAGCACCCAGACGCCGGTGTTGCGCAGGTGCGGGAACCGGCGGTCGGGCTCACCGAACCGCTCGCGCAGCGCGTGGTAGCTGGTCTGGATGTGTCCGTGGCTGGTCAGGCCGGTCACGGGTGTCGAGCTGGGCTCGGGGTCGATGGACAGGTCGGGGTGTAGAGCAGCCATGACGGGTCCGTTCGGTAAGTACCGCGCGTTGGCGGGTGGCAGGTGGTCGCCGCTTCGGGATCGAGGGGCGCGCTCGGGGGTGCTGCCGTGCCGGCCGACGGCCTCGCGCTCGCTCCGCGGGATCGCGCGTGGCGTCCCTTCCCAGGAACTGGTCTCACCCGACAGCGCGGGTGGGCGAGGGCATCGGCGCAGCCGACACGGCAGCGCCGTCGCGGGTTAGGAGGCGACGCTCGTGTCGATGACCAGGGCGGTCGCGTTGTCGGCGCGGTCGTCGAGGACGCCGAGCTCCACCAGGGCCTGAGCGCATTCCGTGGGGTCGGGGAACTCGGTCAACGCGGCTTCGATCAAGTCGTCGGGAAGCGGCTTGCCCACTCCGTCGCTCACCAGCAGCATCCGTCCGTTGCTGCTCACCGACGCCGTGCCGATCTCGGCGGGGTCGTCCATCGCGTGCCGCACCGTGGTGATCACGATGTGGTCGAACCGTGCCGCGATCGACTCGTCGACGCCGACGTCGCGCAGGCGTTGCCCCTCGGTGTGGTCGTGCGTCAGCTGGCGCAGGCCGTCGGCGTCGAGGAGATAGGCGCGGCAGTCGCCGACCCAGGCGATGTCCCACGTGACCATGTCGGCTTCCTCGGCCGGGCTCATGACCGCCAGCACCATGACCGTGTCCCCGAACGATCCACCGGGCTGGTCGAGCTCGAGACGCTGACTGGCTTCCAGCAGCGCCTGCGTCGGGTTGCCGTTCGCGGCCGCGTCGCTGACCGCGGTCCCCGCGGCGGTCTCGGCGGCTTCCGCGGCTCCTGGCCTGGAACCGATGCCGTCAGCGACGGCGAACGCGGCGCGGCCGTCGGCATGGGAGCTGAAGCTGTAGCTGTCCGCGTTGCTCGTGCGAGATCCGATAAGACTCGCGTGGCCGACGCGCCACCGGGGAAGCGGCTGGAAGTCCCCGGACGGGCACCTGGTCGGCGTGGCCACAGCGTCGGGCTGTGCGCTGCTCGTTGACATGGAGAGCCTCCTGCTGTGCGGTTCGTGGACTGGCCACGTGCTGCACGGGCGGCGAAGGCCCAGAGGGGCGGCGGGGGTTCCGGCTCGGCCAGTTCGGTGTGATCGCGCGAGCGCGACCGAGCGCCAGCGAGGCTCGTCTCACCGAACTGGTTGGGCCGGGTTCATCGGCGCGTACCTTCGCCGCCCGTGCTGCTCTGGTGCCTGTCCCGACGCACTGCTGGGGGACGCCGAGTGACCACTGAGCAGCGCTTGTGAGCTGCGGTGAACGACAGATGCCCCGGACCTCGAAGTGGGAGGTCCGGGGCATCGCCCATCGCGGCGGTGCGCCGCGATGTCTTCTCACCCGCGCGTTGGGGGGTGCGCTGGGCGGAAGCCGGGCGGTTGTGTCGGCGCCGTCGTCATGGGCGGTCGGTGTCGCGTCTGGCCTGGGTCGGGACGCTGAGCGCGCCGATCCGCTCCTGCAGGAGCGTGCGCGTGCCGCACGGCGCGGGCTGTCCGCATTCGCGGCAGTCACCGCTCGTGGCGTCGGCGCTGTGCTGTCGGAGCAGGTCGACGTAGGTGTCGGCGAAGGCGCCGAGCGAGCGGGGAACGGCGTCCAGCAGGGCGATCAGGGCTGCTGCAAGTTGCTCGTCGCGGACCAGGGCGACGACGCGTCCCCGGTGGAGCAGGCGGGCCTGCAGCGGAGCGGAGCTGGTGGTGGCGGTGGTCGTCGCCTCGCCGGACACGCGGTCGATGGTCATCGGCCGGTGGTCGCCGAAGTACGCCGCCAGTTTGGCCAACACGGCCACCGACAACCACATCCCGGTACCCGGAGAGGATGAGGTGATCACTCTAGAAATGTACTTCTAGGAGTACGTGATGTCCATTTGTCACCACTGTCTGTACTGCTAGAAGTACATTTTAGGATTCTCGTCATCCCGTAGGCTCAACGTCCGATGACGGAGAGCGATGACGATCTTGACCGGCGCGTTGACCGGCTGCTGAAGGCTGTCGGCGACCGGTTCAAGCAGGCACGCACCGACGCCGACGTCGGGCCGGTGCCGCTCGCCGAGGCGGCGGGAATCAGCCGCACCAGCCTCTACGAACTCGAGGACGGCGGGAACCTCAAGCTGCGCACGTTCCTTCGTGCCGTACTGGCCCTGGGACTGCATCCGGCCGACCTGTTCGAGGACCGTCCCGGCAAGGTCACCGAGGTCACGGCCGCATTGGCGGCCCTGCTCAACGCGTTGCCTCCCGACATCCGGCAGGCGGCGGAGGAGCTCGCCGCCGACTTGGCCGACAGCACCGACCGCTGAAGACGCGGCAACGCGGCCGGCCGGGCACGTGGATGCTGGGCGCCCGCCGGTCATGTTCTCGGCGGGCGCCCAGCGATTAATCAGTTCCGGTCAGCGCCGCGCTCGACCTCCTCGGCGTCCAGGTTGATCGGCTCCTGCTCGGGCAGGTTGTCGAACTCCTGGTCGTCGATGTGCTCGCCGACCTCGTAGCCCGGCGTGGCGGGGTTGAGATCGCGACGGACCGTGCCGTCGACGGCCACCAGGTCGACCAGGCGCGACTGCCGCGGGATCTCGTCGAGCAGCCGCAGGAGCACCGTCTTGCGGCCCATCGTGTCGAAGCCGTACCCGTCGAACCACGGCGACTTCTCCCCCGCCTTGACGAACTTGTCGCGGAACGAGGTCATGTAGGTGTCGTGCCACCACACGAACGGCGTCTCGCCGTTGGTCAGCTTGGCCAGGGAGAAGAACGCGACCCGCGGGCCGCGGGCTGCGAGCGGGCCGACCTTCGGCCGGTAGATCAGCCGGTTGACCGAGCCTTCCTCGACGTCGAACACGTCGGCCTCGTACACCACGCGGGTGGTGATCCGGTCGACCTCCGGGTGCGCCAGCGCCATGCGCTGCAAGCCGCGGTAGTGGGCCTGGAACTCCGCCAGCACGGCGCCGCCGCGCTTCTTCTTCGGGATGATCCAGGCCTCCTTGAACGGGCCCGGACGCAACGCGTACTGCGCGCAGTTGAGCAGCGCGCCGATCACCGACTCCTGGTCGCACTCGATGATCTTCGTCCGCTTGTCCGGGTCGAGCAGGTCCTGCTTGACGACGTTGACCGCGTTGCTCACGAACTGCACCGGGTCGATGTCCGAGCCGTTCAATGCGGCGGCGAACAACGACTCGGACTCCACGATCGCGTCGAGCAGCGTCGCGGTGGCCTGTCCCTGCGCCTCCTCGGTGGCGGCTCGGTCGGCGACGGCCTCGGCAATGCGTCCCAT